>USJN01000232.1 GCA_900554945.1 uncultured Coriobacteriaceae bacterium
TCGATTACCCCAGAGAGCACCCATGCGCAAGATCGCCATCGGCATAGCAACTTTTTTTCTGGCAGCGCTCTATGCGCTCTGCCGGTTGCTGCCGCAGCGCCAACGCATCGTATGCATAAGTCGGCAGAGCGACAGCGCACCAGTCGACTTTCAGCTCATCAAGGACTATTGCGAGCAGCGCGATCCGCCGTGGGACGCGGTGATCCTCGCCAAGCAGCTGCGCAGTCCGGCGATCTATCTCGTCGAGATGATCCGCCAGGTCTACTACATCGCGACGAGCCGCGCCGTGGTGCTGGACTCCTACTGCATCGTCGTCGGCCTTCTGCACGACCGCATCCGTGTGCCCGTCGTCCAGATTTGGCACTCCCTGGGCAACATGAAGCGGTTCGGCTACACCGCTTTCGGCACCGACGAGGGGCATTCCGAGGCGACGGCGCGCCTGATGCACATGCACGAGGGCTACGACGCCATCGCCACTTCGTCCTTAAGTTTCGCCGACGAGTTCGCCGCCGCGTTCAACGCCGACAAGGACACGCTCTTCGAAGCGCCCCTCCCCCGGGTCGACCTCCTGCTGGACGAGCAGCACCGCGCCCGCCAGCGAGAGGTCATCCTTACCGCCTACCCGCAGCTGCGCGGGCGCAAGACCATCGTCTACTGCCCCACCTTCCGCAAGCAGCCGCCCGCCAACGAAGCCGAGGCCGCTGCCGCGCTCATCGATGCCGTCGACTTCGACCGCTTCAACTTCGTCTACAAGCCGCATCCCGTGAGCAAGCAGGTCATCGACGACCCGCGCGTCATCACCATTCCCGGTGGCCAATTCGATGCCCTGTTCGCGGCCGACGCCATTATCAGCGACTACTCCACCGTCATCTACGAGGCCGGCCTGCTGAACATCCCCGTCTACCTGTACGCCTACGACTGGGACACCTACCGCGAGAAACGCGGCCTCACCATCGATTTCGAAAACGACGTCCCCGCCCTGTTCACGGGCGACCCAAACGCAATCGTGAAAGCCATCGAGAACAAAGAGTTCGACGCAGCTGCCTATCGCACTTTCGAAAACGCCAATGTCGCGCTGCCGGAAGATGCGTCCTGCACTGAAACGATCTGCGAAACCATCATCGACTATGCAACAGTCCGCAGAAAGCGATTCTCAGCGCACCCCGTCAAGAACGTCCGCATCTATCCGTGATTCTCGTAGAAATCAATGGCCTCCTGAATGGGACCATCGAACTGCATCGCGCCCTTCTCCAGCACGATGCCACGCGTGCAGAACTCCTGGGCCGCAGCAGAGGCATGAGTCACGAAGATGACGGTCACGTCCTCGTCCTCCATGATTTCGCGGACGCGGGCAAAGCACTTCTGCTGAAACTGCTTGTCCCCCACCGAGAGCGCCTCATCTACGACGAGGATCTCCGGATCGCTGGATACAGCGAAGGCAAAGCCGAGACGGGCCTTCATGCCGGACGAGTACGTGCGCACGGGCTGATCAATATACACGCCCAGGTCGGCGAAGTCGATCACCTTGGGCTCTAGGGTGGCGATCTGCTCGTTGTCCAAACCCAGGGCATGACCGCGCAGGTAAATGTTCTCGCGCCCCGTCAGCTGGTTGTCGAACCCGGCCGTCAGCTCCAGCAGAGCGCTCACAGCGCCGTTCACCGTCACGGTGCCCTTCGTGGGGAACGTCACGCCCGTGATCATCTTCAACGCCGTCGACTTTCCCGCACCGTTGTGCCCCAGGAATGCCACCGCTTCACCCTTCTTTATCTCGAAGGACAAATCGTTGCTGGCGTTCACCTTGGTGATAAGCTTGCGCTTGTCGCGGCTGCTGAACACGCTGAGGAAGCGCTGCCGGTCGTTCTCGTACAGTTTGTAGGTCTTCGTAACGTGATCGAATTTGACGGCGATGGGCGCGTCGGCCTTAGAGGACATCGGCCACCTCCTCATGGGTGCGGCGATAAATCACCAGGGTGGCCATCAGCGTGATGGCGAATACGATGATAAAGCCGACGACGGCCTCGGGCTTTTCCCATATCCACATCTTGTCGTATACGGCGCACCGATACATCGTGACGATGAACGTGATGGGATTGAACATGAGAATGAGCTCGATGGCGGGAATCCCCAGGTTAAACACGTTGAAGATGATACCTGAGAGCCAGAACAACGGCGTGGAGAGCGTCTTCATCAGGTTCATGAAATCCTTGCTGATGGCGGAGAGCAGACTCGTCATAAGCGAAAACATGTCGAAAAAGACAAACATAAGCACCATGGCCACGGGCAGTTGTAGCAGGTACAGATCGAGCGGCTGCCCGCAGATGAAATGAATGACGAGCAGGGCAATAACCAGACCGATCTGGATGATGAAGTTCGATATGCCGTAGATGGTCGGGATGCCGGCCAAGGGGAACTTGATCTTCGTTACCAAATACGAATAGCGGCTAAACACGTTTATACCCGTGCCCAGCATGTCCTGCATGTAGAACCATGGGATAAGGCCGCCCACAAGCCACAGGATGTACGGCACGTCCGACCCCGTCTGATCCGCGCTCTTCAGGCCGACGCCTAAGGCGAACCAGAACACCAGAATGTACACCGCCGGCTTCGCGAAGAACCACAGGGGGCCAAGCACCGCGCCCGCCGACGTTTTCTTCAGATCGAACAGTCCCAGGCTCAAGATTTGCTTGCGCCATTGCCACTGTTCCTTGAGTATCTCCGAGAGCGTGCCCACGATCCTCGTTTCTCGCAACCGATAATCAGCGAGCCTCTATTCTACCATTGCTTCGCCGCCATCACAGTACCCATACGCGATTGTTCGACCGCAGGGTGAGAACGCCAGTCTCCGACCTCTCCGAATTGCAGGGACTATACGCCGCCTACAACAAGCGGCAGCTGGCAAAAACAACTGCCTCCCCTTCGACGATTGCCCTAAGCAGCAGGCACGACCTGAAGCCTGAATCCAAGGCAATCAAGCACATTAACAACAGTGCTGAAGCGCGGATTGCCCGATTTACTCAGCGATTTATAGAGGCTCTCGCGCCCGAGGCCCGTTTCCTCGGCGATAGCCTTCATACCGCGCGATCGGGCGATAACGCCGAGCGCATCTGGCAGAATCCCTGGATCCCCCAGCTCTAGGACGGCATTGAGAAACGCAGCAACGTCCTCGCTGGAATTGACATCCAACGATGGGTCCCATTCTGTCCATTCGCTATTCATGGTCACGCCTCCATGACTCGTAGATCTCCTTGGCGAGTTTAATGTCCTTCGTTTGAGACGACTTCGTGCCTCCAGCGAGCAGCAGGAGGAGGGCTGCGCCTTCAAGGGCGATATAGACGCGATATCCAGCTCCGAAAT
>USJN01000233.1 GCA_900554945.1 uncultured Coriobacteriaceae bacterium
GAGCCTCTCTATGTTGCCGAGCCCCTCCAACCTCGAGAGCGCGTAGCGCTCGACGCCGAGCGCCTGCGCCTGGGCAGACGTGAAGAGCCCCCTTTGGGAAGAGGCGATGTCGTTGACGACTCGTATGACTTCGATCAGTTTCATGCTTGCATTGTAGCAAATATTGCAACAATGCAAGCAAATAAAGCCAAATTGTGTGGCGTTATTCGGCGGCATTCGAGGTTGTCGAAACTGCGGAAACCGATTTCCGCGTTTCTTTATTCCCGTTTGTTGACCTGGGCAAATACAATTGAAAAGGGTTTGAATCCGCCTCGCAGTTTCAACTTAGTTTCACCCGCTCGAAATCGGCCCTCGTGGGACCCTAATTGTGAATTATTCCCGCAGGGCCTAATTATTCCCGTACCGCCGAGTACTCCGTTGTACCACCCAGTAGGGACAGACGGGAATAATTGGGTCGTTTTCCCAGGTAGAGATGCAAAAAGAAAGCCCTCGGACCAGAGGGTTCGAGGGCTTTTATTCCCACTATTTCGCTGGTGGCTTTGCTCTGAGGCGATGCCGAAACGGTATCAGGCGGTACTCGGCAGCACCAAAATGCGAGTTCAGAAGCCAGTTCCCGCTATTCCCACTCGGTGGTCCCAGTTCTGCCGTCCCGTCATTCCAGTTACGCCCAGTTTTCGCTGCCGTCTCGAATCGAGTGCCGCCAAGTAGCACTATGTCGTGTTTCGTCGGCTTCGGGGACAAAAGCTGGGACAGTTTCAAAAACTCATTTCGAACTCAAGGCATTGAGCTTTCGTTTTTGTCCCAAAGGGCATGACGGGCCATCTTCAAAGGCTCGATAGCGCCGAAAACACCCGTTTTGAAACTCAACCGCTCTTTAGCGCGCAAGCCACCAGCCCCAACCGCAAGTGAATCAACGCTGGCGGCTTTCGAGCCGTTCGCAAAACCGCAGGTCACAATATTCAGCCATTGATCGCAAAGAGGAATCGTGTCAGGCGGCTATCCCATGAATTCTTCCGTGGCCGACGCGACAACCGGTGCGCCGTGCGGGTTACCCATCTTGAGACCAAAACTGACATCGCGTGCACGATGCTATCGCCACACGATGCCGGGCATTGCCCCTCGCTTGACCCAGTTGCTTTGCGATGGATCGCATGGCCCTAGAGGAAAAAGTCCCTCGCGCTCACGATGCGGATGCCGTCGATGTCCGTGTCGTAGGAACCCTGCCTCGCGACCACGATCTTCTCGTGGTTGTCTCGTATCGACTTCAGAGGGGCAATCTCTCGCTCCCTAGTCTCGCTTGCGAGCATCTCGTCGGTCGCCTGCACGTAGAGCACGCGCCCATCCTTCGTCGCGACGAAGTCGACTTCCTTGCCATAGAGCTTGCCCACATGCACGCTCCACCCTTCGTAGAGCAGCTGGAGATACACGGCGTTCTCGAACAGGCGGCCGGTATCCGTGACCCTATAGCCGGCCATCCAGGTCCTGAAGCCAGTGTCGACGATATACTCCTTCGGGTTCGTCTTGAGGAGCGCCTTGCCGTGCAGGTCGTAACGCGTGGCGCGGTAGAACAGGAAGGCCTCCTCGAGCGCGCCCACGTACGAGGAAACGGTCTTGTTCGTGGTCTTCGACCCCGTAGAGGTTAACGCGCCGGCGATGCCGTTCGGCGAGCACTCATTGCCGATGTTGTCTGCCAGGAATTCAGCCACATGGCGCAGCAGAGAGGAATCGGTCACTGCGCTTTTGCCCTTCCCGCGCTCTCGGTTGACGATATCGCGCACGGCTATGGCCTCGTAGACACCGGACATGTACGCCGAGTGCTGCGCCTGGGTCGTCGACAGGGATGCGATGGCGGGCATGCCGCCGTACTTAAGGTAGCGAGCCAGCATCTCGTCGAAGAGAACGGGCTCCCCGCCGGGAGCGAGAGCAACCGATCCTCCCGATGCGAACTCAACCCCGCAGAAGTCAGCAAACTCGGAGAAGGACAGGGGCAGCATCTCTACCTCGACGTAGCGCCCGGACAGATAAGTGGACAGCTCGCTCGAAAGAAGGTATGCATTCGAGCCCGTGAGGTAGATGTCGCAATCGAAGTCGACCCTCATCGCATTGACCGCATCCTGCCAGCCCTCGATTCTCTGGGGCTCGTCTATGAAAACGTAGGTGCGGCCCTTATCCGACAGGCGCCCGCGAACGTAATCATAGAGCTGGTCCTCCGTCTTGATGCCTGCACTCTTGCTTTCCAGGTTGACGCTCGCAAAGCCGCGGCCGGCGACCCCTTCGGACTCGATGGTCATCCTGATTAGGTCGAGAAGGCTCGACTTGCCGCACCTGCGCACGCCCGTAATCACCTTGATGAGGTCGGTGTCACGGAAGAGCATCGCCTCCTCGAGGTACCTGTCGCGGTTCCTGAGTCTGCTGCATTTCAAGAGCTGCTCCTAAAACTCGAATCTGGTTACACTTTTAGGAGTATCATAACTCTGCGCCACAAGATGAGCAAAGAGCGCACCTCGAGACGAATCGACTAAAGGGATTGCGCACCTGCCGGGAGGCAGGGCAGCTTGCTCGATCATCGCGGACTGCCAATTGCTAAACCCCAATAGCCGAAGCGCGCGGCGCTCGTTCCGCTAAATCGGCTTGATGGGATGGCGGATCACGGTCTTGAGCTTCTCTGGCGCGCACTTGCGCGGGTCGGAGAGGTAAATCTCGTGATGGAGGCGGGATTCGGAGAAGTCGGGCGCATATCCCTGTTCCGCCGCAAATGCGTGCATAGCTTCTATGGTCGCCGGCTCGCCGTCGTAAGGCCCGGTGTGCATGCACTGAACGCAAAGGCCCTCGTCGACCCTCAGCAGCTCGACCGCCGAGAAGTCCAGCTTCTTCTTGGCGGCAGCTTCCGAAACTGCCCAGTCGAAGTCCTCGCGAGTGACGAAATCGGGCAGACGGATGCACGAGATGAAGTTGAAGTCGTCCTTCCGCGCATAATCGATCTCGCCATCGGCGCGGTCTTGCCACCAGAAACCCTCGAGCGGCGGCACGACGAAGTCGAAATAGCCCTCGATTTCCCGCGGGCCCTTCTTCGACATCTTGATGGCATATGCGACGCCGTAGAGCAGCGGCAACGCGTTCTGGTACTCGCCGCCTTCGGTATTGGGATCGCCCTTGCCCCGCACGGCAACGTAGTTCATAGGCGGAACGGTTACGACGCCCGGCTTGCCCGACGGCCTGTAGAGCTCCCTGAACTCCTTCTTGAAATCGTACGCCATCGCAACAAACCTCCCTGAGCTTGGGTTTCCGTCGATATCCGACCAAATATAGCAATGGGCGCGGCTTCGGAAGACGCC
>USJN01000234.1 GCA_900554945.1 uncultured Coriobacteriaceae bacterium
GAGCATCTTCCCGCCGATAAGCGCGAGCAGGATGAAAGCAATCCAGTGATCGATCGGCGTAATGAAATCGGCGAGCTGCGTGCCGAGCGCCCAGCCGATAAGGGGCATAAGCGCCTGAAAGCCCCCGAAGAAAAGCCCGATCACGAGCGCCTGCCCCATGTTGAGGCGTTTCATTCCCAGCCCTTTGCAGATGGAAACAGCGAAGGCGTCCATCGACAGCCCAACGCCGATCAAGAACAGCTCGACGAAGCCCACAGCCTCATTCCTCCCGTCTTAGCGCCCCCCGACTAGGCGCGCGCAATGCCGTCTTCGACGACGAAAAAACCTTCTCGCTCGAGATCGGACGTAATCGATGCGAACGACTCGTCGTCGACGCCATCGCGCCCCCGGGCGCGCTCTAAGCTGTTGAGAAGCGAATGGGCTTCCTCAAGCGAAATCGCCCCCTCGGCCGCAAGTACGATGCGCACCACTTCCGCTCGCTTCTGACGACGCGACCCCTCGAACGCGCTTTGCCGCGTGTAGTGCGCACTGCGACGGGAGGCGTTGCCGAACGTGGCCTTCAAATGCGCGCCGTAATCGAGCAGCGCGTAATACCACGATCGGGGGTTGTCCGCAGGGCATGTCGCACGAACGAGCGGCTCGAGCTGCTTATCCCGAATACCTTCTTCACCAGGGAAAAGTTCGTGAAGAAACACCGTACGGACGTTGGTCTCCAGATACATTGCGGGACAGTTGCACGCGAACGCGACAACGCCTGCCGCCGTTGCGGGACCGATGCCGGGAAGCGCCTTAAGCTCCTCGACCGTTTCGGGCAGCCTTCCCTCGAAATCCTGCGAGCAAATTTCGCATGCGCGCTTGAGGGCGAGCGCACGGCGATTGTAGCCAAGCCCCTGCCATTCGCCTACAACGTCCGACGTGCTCGCGCTCGCCAGGGCGTCGGGCGTAGGGAACTTCGCCAAGAAGCGCTCCCAACGACCGAGCACACGCTTCACCTGCGTTTGCTGGAGCATCACCTCGGAGACCAGCACCGCGTAGGCGTCGTCGATATTCCGCCAGGGCAGATCGCGGTAGAGCCGCGCACCCTCGCGGCACACCAAAGCAACGAACGCCTCCTGAGAGGGGGCGTTCGCAGGCCATGCGCAGAAAAGCGGTTCCATGCTAGCTGGACGCCTTCCCATGGCAGGATTCAGTCAGGGCAAGGTTGATGCGGCCGGCGCAAGCGTCGCAACCGCCTTCGCAGTCGCCGAGCGCCTCGCGCACCTTCGGGTGATCGCCGCCCATCTCGAAGAGGTCCTTCAACGTGATGGACCCCAGGTAGTCGCTCAAGATGCGATCGGCACCGCGCCACACCTTGTTATAGGCGCACGTGTCGCTTTGGCCGCACGGCGCGCTCCCCGCACCACACTCGGAGACGCTCACCGGCCCCTGAACAGCCTCGACGACGTCGCGAACGGTCACGGTAGCAGGGTCGCACCCAAGGCACAGGCCGCCGCGGGCACCGCGCGTCGTGTTCACAAAGCCGCACTTCGTGAGGTCATGCTGTATGCTGCGCGCAAACGCATAGGGAATTCCCTCGCGCTCGGCGAGCTCCGCAACGGACATGCGCTCATCGCCATTACGGTATGCGGCGCGCAGGATTCTGCACGCATAGTCGCAGCGTCGTGTGATATCCATCGATGAGCCCTCCCCCTATTGGCCCGAAAGCAGGTCTTCGATGTTCTCCAAATCGGAGCGGAAATCGCGAACCACCTGATCTTCCAGCTCGCGGTACTCCTTGGAGTCGAGCGGCTGGTAGGCGGCAAGCTTATCGAAGAGATTGTCACGCGTGACCGGAACATAGCGGCGAGCGAAGAGGCTTTCCTTATAGGCCTCCTCGATAGCCTCGCGCGCTGCCATGTAGATGTCGAAACGGGGCATGTTTACCGAATAACGCACCAGGTCGGCAACGCGAATGCTGCGAATCGAAGGGTGGTCGCGGGCGATTTCCATCCAGATTTCGACACGCTCCTCGGCCGTCGGGCATTCGATGTCGATAAGCGACAGCGGCTCAAGAAGCTCCAGGAAGAACGGGTCGATATCGGCGTTCTTCGAAGCCGAGGCCAAGACGTAGACGTCAGGGTTGTCCACCGCCGAGCGAATAAGCTCGATTGCCTCGCGCGCGCCGCGCGAGAGCGAGGCATACACGAAACCTTCGAAGTCGTCGCCCCCGTCCGCCTGGGGAGCACTCCACAGATCGATGTCCTCGAGCACGAGAACGCCGCGCCCCGAGAAGACGCTGTCCGCGCGCACCGCCCGCGTCGCGTTGCCCGAAGGCCCCATCACGCAAAGGATCGGCATGCCCGAGAGGTTCTCCTCCATGCGCATGCGCATCGCCGGGAGCTTAAGCTCCCCGATCGTCGCCTGCACGAAGCGACCAGCATCCTCGCGCGCCGGCGAGCGGAACACGAAGGTGTCGGTCACTGGAAGGCGGTCAAGCCCATGGCGCGCGTTCAGCATGGTGACGAGCGACTTGAAGTCGGGGTCATCCTGCATGCCGATGCCGAAATCGCGCATCGTGGCAACTGCCGCGTCATATCCCGCAAGGTCGTCGTAGGTGAGCTTTTCCTTTTGATCGCCCGGGGACTTGACACCGGCGTCGACCGCAAGCTTCGAAAGCACAGTCATGCCATCGCGCTCCGCACGATCGGATGCGCGGGAGACATCGCCGTCAGAAGAGGGTTCCCCTTCCGCCTCGGCCTTGCCCTTCCCTGTCAAAAGAGACGACAGGTCCCCCGACGGGAAATCGCCGAGGGGTTCCACTTTGAACAGCTTGGCATCAAACCCGAGGAGATCCCTCGAGATCGCCTCCGCCACATCTTGAAGATCTCCCCTGGAAAGCCCGAACTCCTCGAGCTTGTCGAGGGCGAGCTGCTGAAGCCGCTCCGAGCACTCCGAGGACTCCCCCGCGCTCAGGAACGGGTCGAGCTTGCCGAAAATGTACTCAGCGAGAGAGCGCTCCTTAAGATCGCACGCCAAATCCCACGCCTTCTTCAGCGCATCAATAGCCTCGGGGCTCGGATCGCCGGCAGCTCCCGCTGCCTTTTCGAAGGCGGTCAAATACAGATGCATGCCGAGCACGGCGTCGCCTTGTGCGCAAGCGGCCTTGGCGCGAAGCAGATAATCGACATCGCTTCCGTCAGCACCTTCACCACAGCTTTGCTTGTCAGCGTTCTCCAGCATGGACCCACCTCCATTCGTAAAAGCGGATGCGTACACGCATCGCATTCTCTATGTTTAACCTCTTATATTAAACTACGGGAGGCGAATCT
>USJN01000235.1 GCA_900554945.1 uncultured Coriobacteriaceae bacterium
CGATATGTGAGGAGTTAGTTTTGGGCAACTCGACCTTGAAAAAACCGACCTGGGCAAACGCAGAACTTTACGGAGGCAACCACTCGCATCGCGCTTTTCAGACTCACATATCGACGGTCTTTGTCCACGATATTGGATTTCCGCGAAAAAGGGGTCGCGTCGGTGGCCTCCCGAATGACGATGCAGCAACCCATTTTGAAGGGAGGACGAGGGGTGGGCGACTGGCGGGCTTGCGGTTGGCTGGCAGGCTGGCTGGCGACAAGCTGGCGGCTAGCGGCGAGCGAGCTAACAGCGGGAGGCGACAACCGGGCAGGCGGAAGACAGTCGAACGCGGAAGGCTCGAACGCGGAAGGCCCCGCCCCACGCCCGGCACAGAGCGAACGACAGAGCGCCCGATCCCGCCTTATGCCATGGTGTAGGGAGCGACGGCACGCACGACGGCATCCTTCACGAGAGAGTGCTTGTCGCCATCTTCAACCCACACGATGAGGCTCGCGCGGTAACCGCACTCCATAGCCTCCGTGAAAAGCACCTGCGGCTCTTGCGACATGCCTCCACCCACTTTTTGTGCTGCTTGACCTGCAGCTTTGACAATCTTCGCAGCAACGGCATCAAGGTCTGCGCCACCCGTGGCGACAAGCAGGGGCACCACCACCTTTGTAAGCGGCGGCAGATGCGTGAGCGACGACTTATTGATCACCGAGTTCGGCACCACGACGCGCTCGCCCGAAAGCGTCTCGAGCGACGTGTGCCGCCAAGTCACATCGCGCACGACACCGCGCTGCCCGCCGACCTCGATGTAGTCACCCGGTTCCACAAGCCCGGTGATGCTCACTTGCACGCCGCCGATCAGGTTCGAGAGCGTGTCCTGGAAGCCGAGCGAGATGGCGATGCCGCCAATGCCGAGCGCGGTGATCGCCGCAGAAACATCGATTCCGAAGCAACTCGACAGCACCACGCTGATGCCGACGGCCCACACAGCGATGCGAGCAATGTTGATGAAGATGCTCGACGAGGGCAGCGGCGAATTGTCGTGCGAGAGCACGCGGCGTAGCACCTTCGTCACGGCGCGAGCCACGAGCGCCGTGAAGGCGAGTGCAATCGCTACCGTCAGCGCGGTGGAAAGCCACTCAACATGGACGACGCCCTGGATGACGTCGTAGAGGTCGGATGTCTGCTCTTCGGGATCCATCTTCCTCCCCTACCGACGCAGAGCTTCCGCATCGTTCGCAGCGACCTGGGACTTCGTCTGGGCGGCGCATCCCTCCAAAAACAGCGTCACCGTGGTGCCGACGCCCAGCTCGCTTTGCACGTCCATATACGAGTTCGGCCCGAAGAACCCAACGATGCGGTCGTGCACGTTCTTCACCGCGATGCCGATGCCCTTGGTCTCCTTGGGATGCATGATGCCCTGGCGCGCTTCCTCGGTCATGCCCGTGCCGTTGTCGCTCACGCGCAGGTACACGTCGTCGCCCTCGACCTCGCCGGTCACCGTGATGGTGAGCTTGCCTTCGGAGGGCATGGCGTGCTGAACGGCGTTTTCCACCAACGGCTGGATGAGGAACGACGGAACCATCATGTTCTCGCACTCGGGCGCCAAATCGACGTTGAGTTCCACGCGCTCGGCGCCGAAGCGCGCCACTTCAAAGGAGAAGTAACGCTGTGTCTGCTCCACCTCGCGCGAGAGGTAGATAAGGCTGTCGGAATTCTCCAGCGTGCGGCGGTAGAACACCGCGAACTCACGCAAAAGCACACGGGCCTCGTTGGGGCTCGTGCGGATGAGCGAGGCGATCGTGTTGATGGTGTTGAACAGGAAGTGCGGGTTGATCTGGTTCTGAAGCGCCTTGAGCTCCATGCTCGTGGCGAGGCGCGCCTGCTCTTCAAGCTGCGCCGCGGCCATCTGGGTGGACAGCAGCGTGCCGAAACCCTCGGCGATCGACTTCTGCGTCTCGCTGATGCGCTTGGCGGAGCGGTAGTAGAACTTCAGCGTACCCACCACGTCACCGCGTACCAAAAGCGGGACAACAATGGCCGCCTTGATCGTCGTGGCATTTTCTGGGAAGCCGATGTCGATGCTGGTGAAGAGCACGCGCATATTGCCATCGTCGAGCGTCGCCTGCGTGGCGTGCGTGCGGATGTTGCCGCCGGCGGGATTCTCGGCCTCCAGGTAGCCGGCGTAACCGAGGATCTGCTTCTTGTCGGTGATGGCCACCGCGATAGCGGCCGTCGAGGGCAAAAGCAGCTGGCAGATTTCCTGCGCGGATTCGCGGTTCAGACCGTCTTGCATGCTCTCGAGCGTTTTGCTCGCCAGGCGCAGCATGGCGTCCGATTGGCGCGCGCGTACCGAATCCGGGTCCATCGACAGGCGGATCACCAGCACGATCGAGAGCGTGAACATGATACCTGCGGTAATCATGATGGGGATGCTGTGAGAAGGGGCGAGCGCCGTCCAAAGAAGCGTTACGCCCGAAAGGACCGCGATAATCGCAAGCAGCATCTCGACCGTGAACACGCGAGCGACGCCTTTCCTCGGGGGGATGGTCCCTGGTGCCGCTCCGTCGATCGAATTCGCCGCTCCGCTCTCATGCATGCCCGTTTCGCCCCTCATCTCGCACTCATTGTTAATTGTATTAAGTATAGACGATTACCCGAGGACGCCGACCTCGTTCAGCACAAGCATGACCGCCGCCACAATAAGAAAACACCCGAACAGCAGTCGAAGTGTGCGCTCAGGCACCTTCGTCACGAGCTTCGCGCCAATGACAGCGCCGGGGATAGTGCCGATGACGATGGCGATGCCAGCAAGGTAGTTGATGTTGCCGATGATTCCCTGCTCAATCACGCCGGGAATGGCCAAAATCATGACCGCGATAAGCGAGGTGCCCGACGCCTTGCGCATGGGAATGCCGATGATCGAGAGCATGAGCGGCACCATGATGAACCCGCCGCCGACGCCGACATAGCCCGAAGCAAGACCTGCGATCAGGCCGATTGCGGCGCCCTGCAAGAGCTGCTTTCGGGAAAGGGAAGAATCATCGGCGGTGGGGGCCGCAGCCGCCGCATCGCCCGAGGAAGTCAGCGAGGGTGCCGCACTCGAAAAGCCACCGGTCGCCGAAGGGTCAGCGAGGGTTTCCCCAGTGCCCGAGATTCGGGCGGTCGCGGAGGCGACGCGTACTTCGGTACGCGAGCCTTGGGGAGCGCCCGAAGATTGGGTGCTGGGGGAAGCCGCAGCATCGACCCCTGCGGCCGGCTGGCCAGCCGGCCGCAACTTAAAGGCCTTCTTGAACATGTTGATGGCC
>USJN01000236.1 GCA_900554945.1 uncultured Coriobacteriaceae bacterium
CGAGGCGGCGCACCGCCTCGCGCACTATTTAGGAAACGAAGAGTTTGCTCACGTCACCCGCATTGCAGTCGGCGAGCGCGACGCTTTTGATGGAGGGGTCATCGTCGGTCGAATAATAGTACGTCTTCGTGCGCGCCGAGTAGCACCCCGTGTAGAGCGTGCGTTCGAAGGTGCCGTCGGCCATCGCCGCCGAGCCTTCCACCATCGCCACGTTCCCGAGCGTATGGAATGCACGCAGCACGTTTTCCCACTCGCTGGACTTTTTCGGGTAGTTCGCATTCAGGAATGCCGCCTTCACGAAACGCGAGGGAGAATACGAATCGCCCGGAATGCCGCGCGCACCGGCGCCCGCGCCGAAGGGGGTAAGCTCGGCGCGGCCCCAGGTCGCAGCGGCGGGAAAGTCACCCGTTGCCGTGATATAGGTGCGCAAGTTCGTCATGTGCCAGGTGAACTCGGGCTGGTTCGCCAGCGTGTCGACAGGGTTGTCCATCACATGAAGACCGTCGGCCATCTGCTCGATCACGATCGAGCGCGTGTCGTCACCCACAATCCAGTGCAGCATCGACACGCCGAGCTGGTCGCTCACCGGCTTCGCGACGATATTCGCGTTCGCGAGCGCCGCCTCCACTTCATCGACCGTCGCGAAGTTCGCCGCAACCCAAACAGGGAACTCATAAGCGGCGATGTTTGTCTTCCCGTCAATAGGGCTCTTGGAATATTCAGCGAACCCGGGGAAGTTCAAGCCGGCAACGCCCAGGCCCGCGTCGTTTCCGCAATCGAAGTAGAGCGGGTAATTGTCGAGCACGACCGCCATACCGATCACGGCGTGCGCGGCCGGCGCGTCATCGAGGAAGGAGTAGGGGAGCGGAAAGCCCGCGGGCGTCACCACCACGCGCTCGCCGTAGCGCGTGTTCCAATCAAGGTTGCGCGCCAGATACATGTTGCCCTCGCCGTCGCTGAATCTGATTCCCGTGCACATATCGCATCCTTCCGTGAAGCTTGTCCGTTCGCGCCCGCCCGCGTCGGGTGGACATTTCTTCTATGTCATTGTGCGCCCGGGTCGTTTCAAGGACAACCGTAAGCTTCCCATCGTTGCCATTTGGTCACCAAAACGCCGCGCAGCCAACAAATTGCGGGGGAAACGCGGCAGACGGCAGACAGCAGCCCGCAGAACTCGTGGACATGGCATGGCAAGGAAGAGGGCAGGGGGCGCCCCGAAGAACGAGCGCATAGGGAGAAAACGCATGGGAAAGCTCACCTCGGAAAGGCAGGCGCTCGTGGTGGGCGCGGTGTGCCTGGCGGTGCTGTTTTTGTGGCCGCGACTGGGCACGATGGGAGCAAAGGTGCCCAGCTCGCTTGTCGCCGTTATCGTGGGCATGATCATGGTCCCCCTGTTCGGCATGAACGTAAGCACCATCGGCATTTGTACACCATCAATGCCGGCTTGCCCGAGTTGCACGTACCGCAGCTCTCAATCGATTTGCTGCGCGACCAGCTTCCCAGCGGCGAAGGCGGCGTAAGAAGGGAAGGCGGCTTGGAGCGAGCCCAATGCAAAAGGCGGTCGAGCACAACGATGCCCGACCGCCAAAGAAGGGAGTTTTTCTAGGGCGCTCAACATTCGCCCTCTACAATTAGTCCCCTCATAAGTCGAAACCAAGAGGAATGCACCTCGGCGAGGTCAACACCTGCCAGCCGGAACCGACACGCTACGCGCGGGCGCCTGATTTCGCTGCGTCGCGCGGCGAGGATCCATCGCCCGTCGCGACGTTTGCAGCCGAAGCCTTCGCGGCGGCACGAGCGGCAGCATGAGCAGCGGCAACCTCGCCCGTCCCCACGTTCACGCGCTTCTTCACCTTGATGCGCAGCGCGCACGCGAAACCGATCACCGCAAGTGCGAGCGCGAACGCGAATCCCCAGTGAGACCCCTGCGTGAAGGCGAGCGTCGCGTCAGCACCGCCCGCAGCAACATAACTCGCCTGGCCTGCGGTGAGAAGGCTCGTCGCCACCGCGGTGCACACGGCGCCGAGCACCTGCTGCATCGTATTGAGCGCCGTGGAGCCGTCGGTCGACAGCTCGCGGGGCAGCGAGGAGAGCGCGTGCGTCTGGCAGGGCGACATCGCGAGCGGCACGCCAACCATCATGACCACATGGCAGGCAATGGCATAGGCAAGCGGAGACTCAGGCGTCGCGAAAAGCAGCGCCGCCGCACCGACGATGGACAGCCCGAAGCCGCATACCGCCGGCCCGCGCGCGCCGATTCGGTCGTAGATGCGGCCGGAGATCATGCTCATGAGCGCGTTCACGATGCCGCCGGGCAGCATGACCACACCGGTCACAGCCACTGCCAAAAGCATGCCGTTTTGGTAGAACTGCGGCAGGATGTACATGGCGGAAAGGGTGATGCCGAAGTTGACCATCATGCACACGGCACCCACGCGGAATCCTTGGTGAGAGAAAATGCGCATATCGATGACGGGCACCTCCATGGAAAGCTGGCGGCGAACATAGAGCGCAAGGCACACGAGGCCCGCAACAAGCCCGCCCAAAACGATGGGGGATGCCCATCCGCAAGAGCTCGCCATTCCCGCACCGAGCACAATGCCGCCGAAGCCCACGACCGAAAGCGCGACGGAAGGCACATCGATTGAAGGCCTGGTCAGCTTATAGGGATTTACCTCGAACTTCCATGCGAAGATGATTCCCAACAGGGCGATAACCGCAAAGCTCGCGAAGACGAGGCGCCACGAGCCGGCGCCGATAAGAGCGCCTGCAAGCGTCGGGCCGATAGCCGGCGCGAACATGATGACAAGCGCGTTCGTCCCCATGGCAGCGCCGATCTTGTGCGGAGGAATCACTTCGAGCACCATGGCGAACATGATGGGCAGGACAAGCCCCGTGCCGATGCCCTGCACCGCACGGCCGGCGAGCGCTACGGGAAACGAGGGGGTAACCGCACTCGCAACCGCGCCGACGAAGAAGGCGCCGAGCGCGAACAGGGTGAGCTTGCGGGCGGAGAACCATTTCATGAGCAGGCTCGCGAACGGCAGAACCACGCCGATTACGAGCATATAGCCCACCACGAGCCATTGCGTGACGGACACGTCGACGCCGAAAGCGAGGGAAAGCTGGGGCAGGGCGATATTGAGCGCGGTCTCGCTGTACATGCCGGCGAAGCCACCGCAGTAGAGTCCCATGAGCGCGAGGTAGGGATGAGCCACCTCGACACGGGCACAGGGAAGTTTGACATTGTTTGAAGTCACTGTTTCAATTGTTCCTTTCTTTCG
>USJN01000237.1 GCA_900554945.1 uncultured Coriobacteriaceae bacterium
AACGGGAAGGACCGCTACGCCTCACGCTCGTCAAAGTCGCCTATAAGGGCGCGCGCGAAGTCGTGCGCATCGAAGTCCTTCAAGTCGTCCATGCCCTCGCCCACGCCGATCTTCAGCACAGGAAGCTCAAGCTCGTGGCTCACGGCAAGCGCGATGCCGCCCTTCGCCGTGCCATCGAGCTTGGTGACGACGATGCCGTCAAGAGAAAGCGCATTGTTGAACTCGCGCGCCTGCTGCAAGCCGTTTTGGCCGGTCGTCGCATCGATGACGAGCACGGTGTAGACCGGCAGCTGAGAGCGCTTGCGCACGACGTTCACGACTTTCTCGAGCTCGCGCATGAGGTCGGCAGACGTGTGCAGGCGGCCTGCAGTGTCGATGAGCACCAGATCTGCACCCGTTTCCTCCGCACGCTCGATCGTGGCGTAGCAGACGCTCGCAGGGTCGCTCCCCCGCTCGCGCTCGACAACCTCGACATCGGCACGACGCGCCCAGACCTCGAGCTGCTCGATCGCAGCAGCACGGAAGGTGTCTGCGCTGCCCAAGATGACGTTGCGGCCCGCATCGGAGGCCTCCTTGGCAAGCTTGCCGACGGTCGTCGTCTTGCCCGTGCCGTTGATGCCCACGAATAGCACAAGCGCGGGCTCGCCGCCAAAGACCTCTTCCCCGCCCTCGGTGAACGTGCTCGCGATCTGCTCGTTCAGCATATCAAGCACAGCGTAGGCGTCGGGAAGCGCCTTGCGCGTCGCCTGGTCGCGCAGGTTCTCCACGATGGAGCTCGCCGCCGGGGCGCCGACATCGCTTAAGATGAGCGTCTCCTCGAGCCCGTCCCAAAAATCGTCGTCCAAGTCCGGCCCGCGGTCGAGCAGGACGTTCATCTGCTCCTTGAATTTATCGCGTGAGCGCGCAAGGCCCTCGCTGATGCGATCGAAAAAGCCCATGGTCAATCCTTTCAGGAAAACGAAGAGGCAGGCGAAGCGCCTGAGATTCTTTCACACCACAGCATAGCAAAGAAACGCCCCCGACATCCGAAAATGCCGAGGGCGTTGACAACACGTAGACGGAAGCGCGAATTAACGAACCGCGCGAGTCATCTCCTCCGTTGGAGGAAGCTCGGGGTCGTACAGGTGGCAGGCGCACCGATGGTTTTCCTTCACCTCGCGCAGCTCGGGAACCGAGTTCCCGCATACGCCGAGGCGCTTGAAGCAGCGGCCCGCGAAACGGCATCCCGGGGGCGGGTCGATCGGGGAAGGAACATCACCTTGCAAGATGATGCGCTCGCGCTTCGATTTCGGATCGACCGCAGGGATAGCGGAAAGCAGCGCCTGCGTGTAGGGGGACAACGGGTCGGAATAAAGCGAGCGCTTCGGGGCAATCTCCATGACCCTGCCCAAATACATAACACCCACGCGATCGGAAACATGCTTCACGACGTTTAAGCCATGCGCGATGAACAGGTAGGTTAAGCCGAACTCCTCTTTAAGATCGTCGAGCAAGTTGAGAACCTGAGCCTGAATGGAGACGTCGAGCGCGGAGACTGGCTCATCGCAAACGATGAGCTTGGGATTCACGGCGAGCGCGCGGGCAATACCAACGCGTTGGCGCTGGCCGCCAGAGAACTCGTGCGGATAGCGGTTGCGCATATAATTTGCCAGGCCGACGCATTCCAAAAGCTCATTCACGCGAGCTTCGACCTTGTCCTTTGGAACGATGTTATTTGCAATCATCGGCTCGGCGATGATGTCACCGATGCGCATGCGCGGGTTCAAGGAAGCATAGGGGTCCTGGAAGATGAGCTGGATGTCCTTGCAGTAGCTCTTGCGCTCGGAGTCCTTCATCGCGGTGAGGTCTTTACCGTCAAAGATAATCTTGCCGCTCGTGGGGCGAAGCAGGTTCACGAGCATCTTGCCAACGGTGGTCTTGCCGCACCCAGACTCGCCCACAAGGCCGAACGCCTCTCCCCTCTTAATCTGAAAGCTTACGTCGTCCACCGCATGCACATAAGACGTCGCCTTGCCGAAGAAGTTCGTCTCAGCTGCGAAGAGCTTCGTCAGATGCTGCACATCGAGCAGCACGTCATCGTTGCGCAGCTCAGGGCTCGCAATATTTCCGTTATCGCTCATCAGCGCCTCCCTCCTCGACCTCCCGCGCCACATCGCCCTCGATAAGCGCTTCGGCGGTCGAAACCTCACGCGCCGCCTCGATAGCCTCGCGAGCCTTTTCCTCGTTCGCCTTCACCTCGGCGGCATCTTTCGCATGGCCATCCTGTTCCTCGTAGAGGAAGCAGCGAACCTTATGGTCGCCCACCTGCACCAACTCTGGCATCCGCTCGCGGCAAACCTGCATGCAGCTATCACAGCGGTCGGAGAAGTGGCATCCCGGGGGCATCTCGAGCGGATTGGGGACCATGCCTTTGATCATGTAGAGACGTTTGCTGTCGTCATCTTCCAACCGAGGAATGGACTTCAAAAGGCCAAGCGTATAGGGATGCATCGGATTGTCGAACAGCAAGCGCACCTCGGCCTCTTCGACCACCTGGCCGCAGTACATGACCACAACGCGGTCGGCGATTTCGGAGACGACACCGAGATCGTGCGTGATCAGGAGAACGGCCATGTCGGTATCCTCGCGAAGGCGGCGAAGCAGGTCGAGGATCTGCGCCTGGATCGTCACGTCGAGCGCCGTTGTGGGCTCGTCGGCAATGAGAAGCTTGGGATTGCAGGCGAGCGCCATGGCAATCATGACGCGCTGGCGCATACCGCCCGACATCTGGTGCGGATAATCGCGCACACGCGCCTCAGGGCTGGGGATGCCGACCTTGCGGAGAAGGTCGATAGCGCGCGTGAGCGCTTCTTTCTTCGAAACCTTCTCGTGGGTGCGGATAGCCTCGACGATCTGATCGCCGATGCGGTACACGGGGTTGAGCGAGGTCATGGGCTCTTGGAAGATCATGGCCATATCGTTGCCGCGCATCTCGCGATATTCCTTCTCGGAGAGATGGACGAGGTCTTTCCCGTCGAAGGTCATCTCGCCGCCGGCAACATGACCGGGCTCCGCAAGCAAGCCCATGATGGACAGGCTTGTGACGGATTTGCCCGAACCGGACTCTCCCACGATAGCCAAAATCTCGCCTTCGCTGACTTCAAAGCTCACGTCGTCAACTGCGCGGACCACGCCGCGTTTCACCGGAAATTCGGTGCAGAGGCTCTTCACTTCAAGCAACATCGGACTACCTCTTCCTCGACTTCGGATCCAAACCGTCGCGAA
>USJN01000238.1 GCA_900554945.1 uncultured Coriobacteriaceae bacterium
GCCTTTGCCGTGTACCGAGTCGCTCGTATCGACATTGCGCTTCGTTGAGCGGGGCATCTGCGCTGTGCAGTGCTATTCTTTCCCCAAGAGGAAAGGAAGTTTGATGGCGCATTACGTGGCAGAACGAGATGGCGTGTATCGCATCGATGGCAGGATCGGTTTTTTCGGGACGCGACCCCAAGTGCTGCCCGATGCGGTGATGCCTCTGCCTGGCTCTCCCGCGCCAACGTCGTCGTTCGGCTGGATTCGCGACTCGAGAATCACTCCCTCCTCGGGTGACATCTACCTGGTCGAGTTCATCGCAGAAAACAAGTTTCGTATCTGGGGTTACGTTGATTGCTACGGTCGCGCGTTCGTGACCGATCGCCCGCTTTTCGCGCCCCCGGCGCGCGATCCCGACATCCTGTTCTCGCGACCGCGGGATGGGAAGTCCCCCTCGGATTTCGGCACGCTTGTCATGCCTAATGCGAAATTCAAGCGCGATCAGGAGATTCGCGGCACCGTCCAGCTGCGCGACAGGCGCGGGGTTCGTCAAGTCGCCTGCTTCTCCCTGAAAAACGGCCGCTACTCGCTTTTCGATTCCTGGTGCGATTTCGGCTCCCACTCGGACAACCTCACGTATCACGAGGCGCTCGCTCGTTGTTTTTTCGCGTTCACCTTCCGTCCGCTGCTCGGCGGCGCGCGGGTCCCGGCGCGCGGTCTCGGCGAGATCATGGAGAGCCTCGACTCCGAAACGCCCTTCGAGGATCTGCTCGGCGCCCTGCACGACATCCGTTCTGCGGCCCTTGATCCCGCGATGCAGCCTCCGTCGCTCGCGCTCCTGCTTGCGAGCTGGCTTTACGACGCGAACGCGATGGGCGTGTTGGCGGGTGCCCAGAGCGACGGGTTGAACGCCCCGTCGCTGCGATTCGTTCGGACGCGGCGCTATTCGGACACGTATTTTCTCGGTCGCGGGGAAGGCGGCGAGGGCATTCCCGAGGCGACGATTTGGGCTATCGAGTCGGCGATCAACCGCTTCGTGCTCATCGCGCGAAAGCTCGAGGAAGGCGCGGGCGCGGGGTGCTGCGATGCGTCTGACCAGGATGTTTCCGAAATCGATGTGTGCGGCGCCATTGATACGCAGCTGTTCGAGGCGGTCGCAGTGCAGGCTCCCTGCGCCGCGCGCCCCGCAGACGAGAACGCCGCGGCGCCGAACAAGGCGGGGGAATGGGATGTTCGCCGCTCGATCGGGGAATCGGTCGAGCGCTTCCAGCTGCCCGTTCGCTTCATGGTCGAGTACCGCGTCGACGTGCGCTGCGGAAAGGTTGCGTTCGAGGTGGTTGTTCCGCCTGCGCAGCTTATGCCACAGCGGGTATATTCCTCTCAGGTGGGTTCCTGGGTCGATCAATCCGACGCCGAGCGAGGGCGGATGGCGCTGCGCTACGCCGAGCACGCGGGCATGATGCTTGCTGCGGCCGCATTCCATGCGGGATGCGCGATCGATGAGGTGGTCGTCTGTGCGCGGGAATTGGAAACAGCCGGTGAGGTCGAACCCGAAGGCAGCAAGCTGGCAAGCGAAAGCCATGGCAACGGCGCCGGCGTCGACACCGGGCTTGACACCAGTTCCGGCGGCGAAGATGGCGAGTTTGACGGTGGGTTTGACGCCGAAGGCGATGAGTTCGCTGGCGGCAGCGTCGTTGTCGAGCTCGAAGACGGCAGCGTCGTTGTCGAACCCGGCGACAACGGCAGCGGAAGTGCCGATGCCGGCAGCCGCGATGCGCATACTCTCTACCAGGTGAAATTCACGAGAAGCATCTGCGAGGGTGCCCGTTTCCAGGAAGGGCTCGAGGGGGACCCCGAGTCGCTGTTCGCGGAATGCGGTGCGCGCTTCGGCGTCGACGCGGTCGACTTCTCGCTCGATGATGCCGTCGATGCCGAAGCGAAACGCATTCGCGGCGAGCTGCCCGAGGTGGGCTCGCTCGCCTTCGGTCCGCGCGAGGCGAAGGCCTTCGGCGCCGAATCGCTTCGTGACTTAAGGATTCACTCCGATGCCCAACTGCGCCATGCAGGCGAGCGGCTCGCCGATGCGATCGCGCGCGCGACGAGCACCACCGAGGCAATCCGCTTGGCGCAGACGGAGCAGAACGCAGCCGACGACCCGCGTATTTTCGCAGCGTGCACGCGCCTTATGACCGACCTTCTGGAAGGCAACGTTGATGCGCACGACCAGAACGCGCTGGTCAGCTGCTTTATGGGAGAGGATCCTTACCTGAATGCGCTCGGACAGGCGCGCGCCGTCGCGCAGGCCGACCCGCATCGGGCGGCGTCGATCCTGCGTGAGGCGATCCGTCAGGCCGAGGAGTCCAAGCGCTTTGCGGACAACTCCGAGGCCGTCCATCGCATGTTCGACACGTATGCGTCGCGCATCATCTACAACCGCGAGCGGCAGGGGAGCGCACCCTGGCGCAGCGGACTTGCTTTCCCCCATCCTGATGAGGGAAAACGCGTCGAGTTGCTGCCGTCGTCTTTGGCTATGTGCTACCTGGAGTCGGTGCGCCTTCTCGAGGAGTCGTTCAGCCACGCCGAGGAGGCCGTGCGGTTCGGCCTGCGCTGCATCCAAGTCGCGCCCACCTACACGCCTGCGTATCGCCAGACGGCACGCGCATACATGCTCATGGGCGACGTGTCCACATCCTCGCGCACGCTCAGGCGCTGCCTGGAAATCGCGACGCAGCCCGACGAGATCGCGCTTGCGTACTATCAGCTCGCGTACGTGGAATGGAAGTCGGGGAAAACGGCGCTCGGCGTGGCGTGCTACATGAAGTCGATGATGATAGCCCCGATTTACCTGGCCCAATGCACCATCGAGATGCATCGGCTGATGGCGGAGACCGGGCAGGGCCCTATCGATCGCGAGGAAGTCGACGCGATCCTAGCAGGCGAGGGCGTACCCATCGCGCCGCTTGACTCGCTGCTCGATGCGCTCGACGACGCCATGCGCACGGCGATTGACGACAACATCTTCCAGGTCGGCCAGCCGCTCTTGGCGTTGCGGCTGTTCTACCGTCCCGACGACGCGCTCGTGAACGTGCACAAGAGCCTCAACGCGCCCCTTCCGCCGCAAGCGCTGGACTAGCTCGCAAGCGCTCAATTGGGCAATCGCGGTAAGTTGACCAGGTAAAACATTTCCTTCGTAGCTCTTTTTTCAACCAAAATCCCTATAGACGAGAAGCCGTGCGACCGTGATACGGGGTCGCACG
>USJN01000239.1 GCA_900554945.1 uncultured Coriobacteriaceae bacterium
GTCCACGATGGACGCAAGCACGTGCCGGTGTACATTACTGAATCTATGGTCGGCCACAAGCTGGGCGAATTCGCCCCGACCCGCACCTTCAAGGGTCATTCCGCCGACAAGGGCAAGAGATAGGTAGGGGTGAACAATGGAAGTTAGAGCACAAGCCCGTTACGTCCGCGTTTCTCCCCGCAAGGCGCGTATCGTCGTCGACCTCGTTCGCGGCAAGTCCGTCGCCCAGGCTCAGGAGATTCTGCGCTTCACCAATCGCGGTATCGCAGAGACCGTGGAGAAGGTTCTCAACTCCGCCGTTGCGAACGCGGAGCACAACAACCACCTGCGCGCCGAGTCCCTCGTCGTGAAGAAGGCCTACGTTGACGAAGGCCCCACGATGAAGCGTATTCGTCCCCGCGCAAAGGGTTCCGCCGCTCGCATCCGCAAGCGCACGAGCCACATCACGATCGTCGTCGCCCCGCGAGAGGAGGCATAAAGCACATGGGTCAGAAAGTCAACCCGACTGGTTTCCGCATCGGCGTCACCGAAGACTGGCGCAGCCGCTGGTACGCCGACAAGAATTACGCCACTAACCTGGCGAACGACCTCGAGATCCGCGAGTTCCTGAACAAGCAGCTCTCCCGTGCCGCCGTCTCCAAGGTCGAGATCGAGCGCGCAGGCGACAAGATCAAGGTCATCGTCACCACCGCTCGTCCGGGCGTGGTGATCGGCAAGAAGGGCGCCGAGATCGACGCTCTCCGCAAGAAGCTCGAGAAGATCGCCAACGGCCCCGTGAACATCGAGGTCGTCGAGGTCAAGCGTCCCGAGCTCGACGCGAACCTTATCGCTCAGTCCGTTGCTGAGCAGCTCGAAGGCCGCGTGGCCTTCCGCCGTGCGATGCGCAAGGCCGTGCAGTCCGCTCGCAAGAGCGGTGCCAAGGGCATTCGCATCCAGTGCTCCGGCCGTCTCGGTGGCGCCGAGATGAGCCGCCGCGAGTGGTACCGCGAAGGCCGCGTGCCTCTGCATACCCTCCGCGCCAAGATTGATTACGGCTTCTGCACCGCTAACACCACCATGGGCGCCATCGGCATCCAGGTGTGGGTGTACCACGGTGAGGTCCTCCCCGGCCAGAAGGCTCCCCAGCCGGCCCTCGAAGGCACCTCTCGTCCGAGCCGTTCCCGTCGCAACGACCGTAACGAAAGGGGGACGAAGTAATGCTCGTACCTAAGCGCGTCAAGCACCGCAAGGTGCAGCGTGGCTCCATGAAGGGCAAAGCCAAGGGCGGCACCCGTCTGAGCCATGGTTCCTGGGGCATTCAGGCCCTCGAAGCTCACTGGATCACCAATCGTCAGATCGAGGCTGCTCGTATCGCCATGACCCGCCAGATGAAGCGTGGCGGCAAGGTTTGGATCACGATCTTCCCCGACAAGCCGATCACCAAAAAGCCGGCAGAAACCCGCATGGGCTCCGGCAAGGGCAACCCCGAAGAGTGGGTAGCCGTCGTTAAACCGGGCCGCATCATGTTCGAGCTCGATGGTGTTGACGAAGCGACCGCTAAGGAAGCTCTTCGCCTTGCCATCAACAAGCTGCCCATCAAGTGCAAGATTGTTTCCAAAGAAACGGAGGGGCAGGCGTAAATGAAAGCAGCAGAGATTCGTGAACTGTCTGCCGACGATCTGCAGGCGAAACTGAAGGAAGCGCGCGCTGAGCTTTTCAACCTGCGTTTCCAGCTTGCCATTAACCAGCTCGATAACCCGATGCGAATCAATGCCGTCAAGAAGGATATCGCCCGCATCAAAACGATCCAGCGCGATATCGAACTGCACGGCGCGACTTCGTAAGGGAAGGGAGGCTAAAGCATGAGCGAAAGAAACCTCAGAAAAACGCAGGTGGGTATTGTCACCAGCGATAAGATGGATAAAACCGTGGTTGTTTCCGTAAAGGACAGGGTAAAGCATCCGCTTTACAAGAAAATTGTCAACCGCACTGTGAAGCTCAAGGCACACGATGAGAAGAATGAGTGCGGCATAGGCGACCGTGTTCTCGTCATGGAGACCCGCCCGATGTCGAAGGACAAGAGATGGCGCGTGGTCGAAATCATTGAAAAAGCCAAATAAGTTTGGCGTAACACAAGGAGGAAAACACTGTGATACAGCAGCAGAGTTACCTCAAGGTTGCCGACAATACGGGCGCGAAGGAGCTTATGTGTATCCGCGTGCTCGGCGGTTCCGGCAGGAGGTATGCCAATATCGGCGACGTAGTGGTTGCTTCAGTTAAAAAAGCAGCACCCGGCGGCGTTGTAAAAAAAGGCGAAGTTGTAAAAGCGGTTGTCGTCCGCACCGCGAGCGGCGTGCGCCGCGAGGACGGTACGTATATCCGGTTCGACGAGAATGCGGCCGTCATCATCAAGGACGATAAGAATCCCAGGGGCACACGTATTTTTGGACCTGTGGCCAGAGAACTGCGCGAGAAAGATTATCTCAAGATTCTCTCCCTCGCTCCGGAAGTGCTTTAAGGGGAGGTAAGAATTTATGAACAATAAAGTGCATGTGAAAACCGGCGATGAGGTCATCGTCATCAACGGCAAGAATCGCGGCATGAAGGGCAAGGTTCTGCAGGTCAGCCCCGCTGAGGGCAAGGTCATCGTCGAGGGCGTCAACATTGTTACCAAGCATGTGAAGCCCCGCAAGATGGGCGAGCCCGGCGGCCTGGTCAAGGCGGAAAGCGCGCTCTATGCCAGCAAGGTGCAGCTCATCTGCCCGAAGTGCGGCCGCCCCACCCGGATTGGCCACGCGATCAACAGCAAGGGCAAGAAGGTGCGCACCTGCAAGAAGAGCGACTGCCTCGCTCAGTTTGAATAAAGGGAGGGACATGACACATGGCAAGACTCAAGGAACTCTATGTCAATGAGGTAGCCCCTGCACTGATGAAAAAGTTCGCGTATAAAAGCGTCATGCAAATCCCGAAGCTTGACAAGATCGTCATCAATGTCGGCTGCGGCGAAGCGCGCGACAACCCGAAGGTGCTTGACGCCGTCGTTGCCGACGTTTCCGCGATCACGGGCCAGAAGCCCGTTCTGTGCAAGGCAAAAAAATCCGTTGCAAATTTTAAGCTCCGTGAGGGCATGGTAATCGGCGTAAAGGTTACCCTGCGCGGCGAGCGGATGTATGAATTCCTCGACCGCTTCTTCAACCTCGCGCTGCCCCGCGTGAGGGATTTCCGGGGCATCAACCCCAACTCCTTTGACGGC
>USJN01000240.1 GCA_900554945.1 uncultured Coriobacteriaceae bacterium
CCCCTTCGATCCCTCGAACCCCAACGGGTATTCCTCGGAAACGCTTGCAGCGATGGACGATGCGACAAACGGCCGCGTTTCGGGGCCTTATAAAACTAACAAGGAAATGTGGGCGGCGGTTTTCGACGACTCTGGTGAGTAACTTATGCTTGATGTCGCTTTCACCTCGCAGTTCAAGAAAGACATGAAGCGCAAGAGAAAGCAAGGAGCCGAACTTGCCAAAATCGATGAGGTCATTACGATGTTGCGTAGCGGGGAGCCTTTACCGGAGCGCAATCGGGACCATGCTTTATCGGGAACGTATCATGGCCACAGGGAATGCTGGAAAAGATAGGGAACAAAGTAGTATGCCAGAGCAGAGCACGCCCGCCGCATCCGCGGCAACGCCCTCGCGCGAGCATTTCGCATCGCGTTTGGGGTTCATCCTCATCAGCGCCGGGTGCGCGATCGGGCTGGGGAACGTGTGGCGCTTCCCCTACATCACAGGGCAGTACGGTGGCGCGGCATTTTTCCTTATCTACCTGGTGTTCCTCGTGATTTTGGGGCTGCCCGTCATGGTGATGGAGTTTGCGGTCGGGCGCGCGTCGCAGAAGTCGGCGGCGCAGGCGTTCGACAGGCTGCAGCCTTCGGGCACGTGGCACTGGTTCTCCTGGTGGGGCTACATCGGCTGCACGGTGCTCATGATGTTCTACACCACCGTGTGCGGCTGGATGCTCTCCTATGTGCCGAAGATGGCGTCGGGCGTGTTCAGCGGGGCGGACGTCCAAACGACCGCGGCCGTGTTCTCTGACATGCTCGCCGACCCTGTGGGGCTTATCGCGTGGATGGTGGTGGCGGTCGTGGTCGGCGCGGTTGTGTGCGGCATGGGCCTGCAGAAGGGCGTCGAGCGCATCACCAAGTGGATGATGGCGACGCTGTTTGTCGTCATGATTGTGCTGTGCGTGCGCGCGGTGACGCTGCCCGGCGCGGGGGAGGGGATCGCGTTTTACCTCGTGCCTGATTTCTCGCGCTTGTTCGCGGGTGCAACGGCGGCGGAGCAGTTGGCGACGTTCAGCGACGCGGTGTTCGCTGCTATGGGGCAGGCGCTTTTCTCTCTTTCGCTCGGCATGGCTTCGATGGAAATCTTCGGGTCCTACATTGGGCGCGAGCGCAGCCTTGCCGGTGAGGCGATTTCGGTGACCGCGCTCAACACCGTCGTCGCCGTTCTGGCGGGCCTCATCATCTTCCCCGCATGCTTTGCCTACGGTGTAAGCCCTGATCAGGGGCCGTCTCTTGTGTTCATGACGCTGCCTATGGTGTTCGGACAGACGCCTTTGGGCAACGTGTGGGGCGCGCTGTTCTTCGTGTTCATGAGCTTTGCCGCGCTTTCGACGGTGATTGCCGTGTTCGAGAACCTTATCAGCTGGTCGATAGACAAGTGGGGCATCCCCCGTCGCCGTGCCGCCGCGATCACGGGCGTTCTCGTGCTTGCGCTGTCGCTGCCGTGCGCGCTTGGGTACAACGTTCTTTCGGGTGTGACCGTTCCGGCCGTCGGGGACATCCAGTCGATTGAGGACTTCATCGTGTCGAACAACCTGCTTCCGTTAGGCGCGCTGTTCTTCGTGCTGTTCTGTACGACGCGCAGGGGCTGGGGCTGGGAAAACTTCCTCGCCGAGACCAACGCGGGCAGGGGCGTGCGCTTCCCAGCATGTGCGCGCCTGTGGCTGAAGTACGGGATTCCCGTGCTGATCCTCGTCATCTTCGTGCTGGGGTACGCTCCGAAAATTGCCGCATGGCTAGGGCTTGCAGGGTAATATTCGGGGCTGCGCGACTTTCGCGGGAAGAGGGCTTCCGGGCTGCGGGTTTCCCGATCTGTGGGTCTCCCCGGCTGTGGGCTCTCCCGAGTTGCGGGTCCCTCCGAGCTGAGGGCTTCGCTTCCCGTGGCTCCTGCAGCAGATGCCTTCGTCGAGATGAGGCTTTGCTTCTTATGGCTCCTGTGACGAACACCTCGTCTGGTCGCAAGCTTCGCTTCCCGTGATTTCTGAGGTAGAACACTTTGCCGAGGTACAAGTTCTCAAAGGAAGTGGCGCTCTTTCTCGATTTCAGCTCATCTGCTGGATGAGGCCTGTCGAATGTGTGGCGTCCCGATATCGGCTCGCCTGTCGGGCGCGGTCTCCGAATGCGCGTTCTTTCTCTATTTCGGGTGGGACAAAAAACGCCGATATGTGAGTCGCCGCGGCTATCTGCGGGTTTCCCCCGAGTGGCTCGAAAGAGAAAGCCCAGGTCGCAAATCGGCGGGAATGCGAGTCCGACATCGTGCCGCCCGACGTCGCTCGCATATCGACCGATTTTGTCCACGGCGACCCAATTTTCGTGAAGAAGGCCCTCGCGATGGCGTTTGGCGTCGGTAGCGCGAAGGTGGTCATGGCGTTCGACCCTGGCAGCGCAATGACGATCACGGCGCTCAGCTTCCTCATAGCGATCGACTTCCTCACGGCGATCGGCTTCAACGTGCTGAACGCGTCCGTCGCCAGATTGAACTCACCATCCGTTCTCGACGAAGTACCGCTTCCGCGGCGCGGGAATCTCCCAAGGCGACGGCAAACTCGCGAACGTGGCCATGCCGCTCTCGGTGGCGTAGCTTCTCGCGAACTTGTAGCCGAGCGTCATCTACTTCGCGATCGTTGGCATCGTGGTAGTCGTTGCAATCGTCGTTGTTGCGGTCGGGCCCGAGATGCGCGTGAAGCGCCTGGGCTAGGTGAAGCTCTGCTGCTGAAGCGGATTGGCTGACGCAGAGCGTTCCGTTCGACGTTGATTTCTGAAAAGGTGCTATTCTGTCTGCACACAATACCATGTGCTTCTTGGATGGGATGCGCCCTTCTCCAACGAGCATTGCGGTAGAAGACAAGAAGGTGATTTCCGATGGGTACTCTGAATCTCACGCGTGAACAACGGCATGCGGTTGACGTAGCATCGGACTTGGGGAATATCAAGAACCCTACGGCAATCTCTGGACCTGCTGGTAGTGGAAAGACCCTTGTGGCGGCTGTAGCTGCCGAGCAGCTGGCCTCCCAAGGAACGCTATTCGAAGATACGGCCGATGAGCGTGTTTATCTTGTCACGTATACAAATGAGCTCGTTAATTACGTTTCAAGGCGGCTGCCTGATATTATCGGTAGCGAGACGGCTCACGTCGCCGTAAGAACGGTTCATGCATACTTGAAAACGTTTCTTGAGA
>USJN01000241.1 GCA_900554945.1 uncultured Coriobacteriaceae bacterium
ATTGGACCAAGCCGCGCCGCCCGGTTCTCAAGGATGGCGAAGTCTAGGGGACTCGTAAAGACACGAGATGTGAGAGAGGGGTAAACAAAGTATGCTTACCAACGAGCTCGAGGGCGTCAATAAAGACGTCTACAAAACTGATTGGCAGTGGCAGGAAGGCGAGTACACGGTTACTCGCACGAACATGTGGACCGCACCTGGCTGCCACAACGGATGTTCCGTTCTGTACTACACCAAGGACAACAAAGTCGAGAAGATCGAGGGTGACCCGCTGAGCCCGTACAACCAGGGTCGTCTGTGCATGCGCTGCCTTGACGTTGTCGAAACCTTCTATCATCCTGATCGCCTCAAGTGGCCGCTTAAGCGTGTCGGCGAGCGCGGCGAGAACAAGTGGGAGCGCATCACGTGGGATGAGGCTTACGATGACATCGTGAAGCACGTCCGCGAAATTCAGGAGAACTACGGTCCTGAGAGCATCGTCTCCATGCAGGGTACTGGCCGCAACATCTGCTGGCAGACACCGTATCTGAGCTATGCAGGCTTCGGCAGCCCGAACTTCGTTCTCGGCTTCCTTTCCGGCGACTCCTGCTATCTGCCCCGCACCACCATGGGCCACTGCTTCATGGGCGACTTCTTCGTGGCTGACTGCTCGCAGCACCTCGAGAAGCGCTACGCCGATCCCGAGTACGTCTTCCCTGAGTACATGCTGATCGTCGGCAACAACCCGCTGGTCTCCAACGGTGACGGCTTCTTCGGACACTGGGTCGTCGACGTCATGAAGGAAGGCGGCACGAAGCTCATCGTTCTCGACCCGTCTTGCACGTGGCTCGCATCGAAGGCCGAGTTCTGGCTGCCCGTTCGCCCCGGCACCGACGCTGCGGTCATCATCTCGATGATCGGCGTCATCATCGAGGAAGACCTCTACGATCATGACTTCGTCGAGAAGTGGTGCTACGGCTTCGATGAGCTCGCCGAGCGTGCGAAGGAATATCCGGTTGAGCTCGCCGCTGAAATTGCCGGCGTTGATCCTGAGCTCATCCGCGGCGCTGCCCGCGCTTTCGCGAAGGGCAATCCTTCCACGATTCAGTGGGGCCTCAAGGTTGACCAGTCCGTCTGCGGCCTCCCGACGGCGCAGGCTCTGCTTTCCCTCGGCGCCATCTGCGGCGATATCGATGTTCCTGGCGGCATGATGATTCCGCGTTGCGCGTACGACATCCCCGACTCCTATGGTTGCGGCATGTGGAACCTCTCCGACGAGATGCTCGGAAAGATGCTCGGCGTCGAGACTTCTCCGCTCCATGCGCTCGGCTTCGACCCGACCGCTAATGGCGACACCGTTCTGAACGCCATCGAGACCGGCGAGCCCTATCCGATTAAGATGCTGTTCATCCAGTCCACCAACCCGATTGCCAACATGGCTGCTGATGCTCCTCGCGTTTATCGCGCGATGCGTTCCGTCGACTACAACGTTGTCGTCGACGTCTTCATGACCCCGACCGCCGTTGCTTGCGCGGACATCGTTCTTCCTTGCGGCATGAGCTGCGAGCGCAACTCTGCACGCGTGTGGTGGTGGCCGCTGCGCTCCATCGTCAAGGTTGGCGATTACTATGAGGCCAAGTCCGACGAGCAGATTATTCTTGAGCTTGGCAAGCGTCTGAACCCGAGACTGTTCCCCTGGAACAACGACATCGAGCTCATGACGTGGTGGATTCAGTCCGGTAACCGCTTCCACGCTGGTTGGCCGCACAAGACCGACCAGACGTTCCTCGACCTCACCGAGAAGGTCATCGACTGGCCCGATGACTGGGCGTATCGCAAGTACGAGCTCGGATGGCTGCGCGACGATGGCCAGCCTGGCTTCAACACGAACACCGGTAAGTGCGAGCTTTACAACACGCTGTTCGAGGCGTGGGGCTTCGACCCGTTGCCGTACTTCGAGGAGCCGCCTGAGTCCCCGGTTTCGACTCCGGAACTCATGGAAGAGTACCCGTTCGTACTGACCACCGGCGCTCGTACCTGGGAGTACTTCCACTCCGAGGAGCGCATGGTTCCTCGCTTGCGCGAATCGCATCCTGACCCGTTGACCGACCTCAACCCCGAGACCGCTAAGAAGCTCGGCGTTTGCGAAGGCGACTGGGTGTGGGTCGAGAACATGCGCGGCAAGGCGAAGCAGCGCGTTCGCTTCAACGCTTCGCTCAAGCCGGACACCGTTCGTTCTGAGCATGGTTGGTGGTTCCCTGAGCAGGATGGCGCAGAGCCCAACCTGTTCGGCGTGTTCGATTCCAACATCAACAACCTTACTGTTCAGGGCGTTACCGGCCCGACGCTGTACGGCGCTCCGTACGCGAACCAAATCTGCAAGGTGTACCCGGTCACGAAGGAAAATGATTGCTCTTGCAGCGAGATCGTGACCCGCAAGGGAGGTTTCTAAGATGGCAGAAAAGTATGGCATTCTGATTGATTACCAGTGGTGCACCGGCTGCCACTCCTGCGAGATGGCATGCAAGGTCGAGCACAACTTCGGTGAAGGCGTTTACGGCATCAAGCTCTTCGAGGATGGCCCGCGTAAGTACCCCAACGGAAAGTTCGAGTACACCTACCTTCCGGTCGCCACGAGCCTGTGTGACCTGTGCGCCGAACGTACGGCAATGGGTAAGCTTCCGACCTGCGTGCATCATTGCCAGGCTGCCTGCATGAAGTACGGCACTGTCGACGAACTCGCGGCTATTGCCAAGGATAATCCGCGTACTTGGATTTACGTGCCTGAGCAGTAGAAGCCAGAGTTCTAAACGCTTCAATCCTTCTTTAAGCCGGCGCTTCGTTTCCACTCCCCGCCAATTTGCGGAGCGCCGGCCTTGTAATTGTTCGATCGTAATCTAAGGAGACATCATGTGCTTCAGACCAGCTACTAGTGTCACCGCAGTTAAGTGCGTCGAGTGCGGCGCTTTCAACAAGCCGGATAATGCGACCTGCCAGAAGTGCGGTGCCGATCTTGGCCCGTCGAAGGCTGCTGCCGCTGCGAACCAGGCGCCTCAGCCCTCTGCCCCGGCAAACATTTCTTTGACCCCGAAGGGGCTCGATGGCTCTAAGGCCCCTGCTGCTCCTGGTGCCCCGAAGGCGCCTGGCGCTCCGAAGCCTCCGCAAGCGTAGGCTTTTAATCAGTATTGAGTGATACACAGTTCGTAGTGCGAGGTGATGGCGGTGCCAAATT
>USJN01000242.1 GCA_900554945.1 uncultured Coriobacteriaceae bacterium
TGACAAGAGGATTCAACCTGCTAGACTAGCCACACATAGCAAAACCATTTGGTTTTACGGGGCGGGATTGCGAAAGCGGTTCTGCCCCGGTTTTTTCTCCCTCGACCGAACGCCTGCGTTTAGGGGAAGCAGTTTTCCCGCTTGCGGCGTCTTCACGGGTTGTTGTCGGCAAACGCATCGAACACTTCAGAGCAAATCACCATGGCGGAGCACGGAATGCCCCACCCGCGCACCAAATGAAGCGGCTGTTGTAGAACAAACGGTAGCACGGCCCCAGCACACGGCGCCGCTCGACCAGATCGTGCAGCTCTCCCCCGAGTTGGCGACCAAAGCGCGTTCAACTTGCCAGGCGGTTCGCGCGAGCAAAAAAGAAAGGCCTGGCCTCGGATTAGTTTCCGAAAAGCCAGGCCCTCGAAGCCTTATCGCGAGGCGAGCATGTCCAAAATTCGGGACGCAACAGGCGCACCCAGGACAAGCCCTCGCTTCCCCAGCAGCAGGTCGCAGAAAGCAAGCGCGGCGCGCTAGCCCTCCACTCGGATCACCGACGGCTCGGCGCGCAGGACGTCTTCAAGCCCTGCGATTTCCGCGAGCACCGCGCGCACGCTCGCTTCCTTTGCGGTGTGCGTGACGTAGGAGAGGTTCACCGTCTCGTGCTCGGAGTTGCCGCGCTGCACCACGGAGCGCACGGAAACGCCGTGCTTGGCGAACACGCCCGCCATCGCAGCGAGCACACCGGAACGGTCGGCCACGGCAAAGCGGATATAGTACTTCGTCTGCAGATCCTCCACCGGAAGGATGGGCAGGTTGTCGGTACAAGTGCATCCCACGATGGGGGAAACGCCCAGCGTGAGATGGCGCGCCACCTCGAGCACGTCGCCCATGACGGCGCTCGCCGCCGGACCCGCGCCCGCGCCCTCGCCGAAGAACATCGTCTCGCCCACAGCGTCGCCCGTCACGTAAATCGCGTTGAACACGCCGTTCACGGTCGCGAGCTGATGCGCCTTCGGGAGCATCGTGGGGTGCACACGCACGTCGATGCCGTCGGGCGTGCGATGGGCGATCGCCAAAAGCTTGATGACATAGCCCATGTCGTCGGCAGTGTCCAGATCGAGCGTCGTGATGTTGCGGATGCCCTCGGTGTGCACGTCGTCGAGCGTGACGCGCGAGTTGAAGGCGATCGACGCCAAGATGGCGATCTTAGCCGCAGCGTCGAAACCGTCGACGTCGGCCGTGGGGTCGGCTTCGGCGAAGCCGCGCTCCTGGGCCTCCTTGAGCGCCTCGTCATAGGAAAGGTTGTCGTCGACCATGCGCGTGAGCATGTAGTTCGTCGTGCCGTTAACAATGCCCATGACAGACGTTATCTCGTTCGAGATGAGCGAATGCTTCAGCGGATCGATGATGGGAATGCCGCCGCCGACGGACGCCTCGAAGGCGAGCTCGCGGTTCATCTTCTCCGCCAGATGCATGACTTCCTCGCCATGGGTCGCCATGAGCGCCTTGTTTGCTGTGACGACGTTCTTGCCCGCCTCAAGTGCTGACACGACCACGTCGCGCGCGACCGTGGTGCCGCCGATGAGCTCGATGACGATGTCGATGTCGGGGTCGTTGACGATGTCGTGGTAGTCCAGCGTGAACAGATCGCTCACGCCGTGGGCTTCGGCCTGCTTAGGGTCGCGCGAGCAGACACGGGCAAGCTCCACGTCGATGCCGTAGTGGCGCTTGAAGTCCTCCTTGTGCTTCTGAAGGATGTCAATGCAACCGCCACCGACCGTGCCGGTGCCGACGAGTCCGAGCTTGATGGTCATAAGGTCCTCCTAGATGTCGCGGGCGTAGAGGTCGGCGTAGGTCTCGCGGCGCGTGACGACACGGGCGACACCGTCTTTCACGAACACTACGGCCGGCTTGGGCTGGCCATTGTAGTTGCTAGACATGGTAGAGCAGTACGCGCCCGTTGTGAACACGCATGCGATATCGCCGATTTCCGGATGTTGGATGGGCATGTCGATGACTACCGCGTCGCCGCTTTCGCAGTGCTTGCCGCACAGCGTGACGATTTCCGTGCGCGGCTCGCCCGCCTTGTTGGCAATCACAGGCTCGTAGTCGGCGTGGTAGAGCGCCGTGCGGATGTTGTCGGACATGCCGCCGTCGATGGCGACGTACTTGCGGATGCCGGGCAGGGTTTTCAGGATGCCCACGGTGTAGAGCGTGACGCCGGCGTTGGCGACAAGGCTGCGACCAGGCTCGACGAGGATACGCGGCTCGGCGACGCCGTACTCGGCGCAGAAGTCCTTCACGGCGCGGGTCGTGCATTCCGCGAAATCGTCGATCGAGGAGGGCTTGTCGGTCGCGAGGTAGGCCACACCCAGGCCGCCACCCAGGTCGAGCTCGGGAATCTCGATGCCGTATTCCTTCTGGACACGCGCGATAAACTCGATCATGACCTGCGCTGCCTCGCGGAACGAGTGGAGCGCGCAGATCTGCGAGCCGATATGGCAGTGGAAGCCGACGAGCTTCACGTTGGGAGCCTCGATGGCGTCCTTCACGCACTTGAAGGCGAAGTCGTCGAGCATGGTGAAGCCGAACTTGGAGTCCTCGCAGCCCGTGCGGATGTACTCATGCGTGTCGGCCTCGACGCCGGGCGTGATGCGCATGTAGATGGCCTGCTCGACGCCAAGTTCCCCAGCAATCTCGGACACGCGCGCGAGCTCGATGCGGCTGTCGACCACGATGCGGCCCACACCTGCGGAGATGGCCTCGCGCAGCTCGGCCGGCGTCTTGTTGTTGCCGTGCACGAAGACGCGCTCCATCGGGAAGCCCGCCATCTGGGCGCAGGCGAGCTCGCCGCCACCCGACACGTCGAGGCAAAGCCCCTCTTCGTTCGCAATGCGCACGACTTCCTTGTTCAGGAAGGCCTTCGAAGCGTAGATGACGTCGGAGTTCTCGTAGCGCGAGCGGAACGCCTCGCGATAGGTCTCCATGCGCCAACGAAGGTCGGCCTCGTCGAACACGTAGAGCGCGGTGCCTTCTTCGCGCGCGAGCTTCACCATGTCGACGCCGCCAATGAACAGGTGGTTATCGCGAACCTCGGCCGTGCGGGGAAGAACCTCGCCCAAATCCATGGTGGTGAGGTTGTCGGGCTGCTTGCTGGTATCGGATGCTGGGAGAGACATAGCTGTCCTTTCTGATGCTGTGGAATTTTCCCAGT
>USJN01000243.1 GCA_900554945.1 uncultured Coriobacteriaceae bacterium
GTCATTTTGCGGGAGGTATGTTTCGATTGCGAGGCGCTAAAGCCCTTCTTCTTGCCGAACATCGCGATGGGCGCCTAGATGCTCTCGTCGACATCGAGTCGGGACACGTCTGCGCCAAGCCCGCGCAGCTTGCCGACGTAGTCCTCATACCCTCGATCGATGTGGTAGATATGGCTGACGCGCGTCTCGCCTTCGGCGACGATGCCGGCGAGCACAAGAGCGGCTCCCGCGCGAAGGTCGGTCGCTTTTACAGGCGCACCCTGCAGAAGCTCGACCCCGCGGACGAGCGCATGATGATCCTCGATGGTGATGTCGGCGCCCATGCGCGAGAGCTCGGCGGCGAACATGAAGCGGTTCTCGAAGACGTTCTCCGTGATGACCGAAGGCCCCTCGGCGAGCGACGCCAGCAACATAAACTGCGCCTGCAGATCGGTCGGGAACCCAGGATGCGGAAGCGTTTGGATATCGACCGCGCGAAGGGGTTCGGTGCGCGAGACGGTGATGAAATCTTTGCCGGTGATGATTTCGCACCCCATGGCCTCGAGCTTCATGAGCGCCATGCGAAGAAACGACGGGTCGATACCGCAGACCGTGACCGGACCGCCGGTAAGCGCGCCTCCGACAAGGAACGTTCCCGCCTCGATGCGGTCGCCCACCACGGTATGCTCGCACGGCCCCAAATCATCGAGGGAGACGCCGTGCACCTCGATGGTGGAGCTGCCTGCACCATCGATATGGGCGCCCATGCTCGAGAGCATGTTCGCCAAGTCGACAATCTCGGGCTCGCGCGCCGCGTTCTCGATGAACGTCGTCCCGTTCGCCACCACGGCCGCCATGAGCGTGTTCTCCGTTGCGCCGACGCTCGGGAACTCAAGCATCACGTGGGCGCCATGCAGGCCGTTCGGCGTCGTCGCATGAAGGACACCGTGGGCGTTGTCGAAGTGGACGCCTAACGCCTCGAGCCCGACGAGGTGCATGTCAATCTTGCGCGCGCCGATTTGGCAGCCGCCCGGCATAGCGACACGGGCTTCACCGAAGCGCCCGATGAGCGGCCCGAGGACGGAAATGCTCGCGCGCATCTTCGAGACGAGTTTGTAAGGAGCCTCGTATTTATCGACGGTGGACGTGTCGACGGACAGCGAATGGTCAGCGCCGCGTTCGACATCGGCACCGAGATGAGCAAGGACTTCGGACATGATCTCGATATCGGAAATGCGCGGCACGTTGTGGAGCACCGTCTTGCCCCGTCCGAGAATTGCTGCGGCGATAAGTTTCAACGCCGAGTTCTTCGCTCCGGATACGCGGACTTCCCCCTCGAGCACCCCGTTGCCCGAAACGATGATTTCCTCTTCCATGAAAGGACACCTTCTATCACGATGCACGGAAAGGCGGCCCCAGAGGCCGAGCCGTGCAATATCAACATTCCAGTCCATCCATTATAAAAAGCGAAGGCCCGCACAGAGCGAGCCTTCACAAGTAAAGCGTTTGGTTGCAGCGTAGGGCGAAAACCCACCGATACGCCAGGAAAAAGCGTGTCGTCTATTCGCCGAGCATGAAGCGCTTGAAGCCGGTCACCTTGATGGTGCCGCCGAGCTTCTTGGCGACCTCGTTGACGTAGTCGGTGACGCTCTGGTCCGGGTTCTTGACGAAAGCCTGCTCGGTGAGGCAGCTCTCCTTGTAGAACTTCTCAAGACGGCCAGTGGCGATCTTCTCCTGGATGTTCTCGGGCTTGCCGGACTCGGCAGCCTGAGCCTTGTAGATCTCCATCTCGTGCGCGACGACCTCGGCAGGGACGGACTCACGGGTTGCGGAAACCGGGGAGGCGGCAGCAACCTGCATAGCGACGTCGCGACCGCAGTGCTGGAACTCGTCGGAAGCGGGGTCGATGCCCTCGACATCGAACGTCACGAGGACGCCGATCTTGCCGCCACCATGAATGTAGGAGGCGACGCCGCCAGCCTCGACGACAGCAGCGCGAGCGAGGTTCATGTTCTCGCCGAGCGTGTGGATGGCATCGGTGAGCACGTCCTCGACGGTCTCGCCCTCTGCGTCGACAGCCTTCAGAGCCTCAACGTCCTCGACGTTGGCAGCCATGGCGGCACGGGCGATCTTCTCGGCGTAGCCCTTGAACTTCTCGTTCATGCCGACGAAGTCGGTCTCGCAGTTGAGCTCGACGACAGCGCCCTTGGTCGCGTCGTCGGAAACGATAGCCATAACGGTGCCCTCGTTGGTGGCACGGCCGACCTTCTTGGCGGCAGCGGCCAGACCACGGGTACGAAGAACGTCAACGGCCTTGTCCATATCGCCATCGGCCTCGACGAGAGCCTTCTTGCACTCCATCATGCCGGCGTCGGTCATTTCGCGGAGCTCTTTGACCATTGCAGCGGTAATTGCAGCCACGGATGTTCCTTTCTCTCAAGTGAAAGATGAATGAAAAGACCGCGCGCCCTCTATCGAGCGCGCGGCTGGAGCTAAACGTTCGTGCTATTCAGCAGCAGGAGCTTCCTCAGCGGGAGCAGCCTCGGCAGGAGCGGCCTCCATCTCGGCAGCGGTCACGGGAGCACCCGTACCGGCGATGACGGCGTCAGCCACGAAGTCGGCGAGCAGGCGCACGGATCGGATGGCGTCGTCGTTAGCCGGGATGCCGAACTCAACGTCGTCCGGGTCGCAGTTGGTGTCGAGCGTGCCGATGACAGGGATGCCGAGACGCTTGCACTCGTGAATGGCGATGCCCTCGCGGTTGGTGTCGATCACGAAGACGGCGTCGGGCGTGCGCTTCATGTTGCGGATGCCGTTGAGGTTGGCCTGCAGCTTGGCGAGCTCCTTGTGCAGCAGGATCTGCTCCTTCTTGGGAAGCGATGCCATGCGACCGTCGGTGTCCATGGCCTCGAGCTCCTCCATGCGGGCAACGCGGGAGCGGATGGTCTGGAAGTTGGTGAGCATGCCGCCGAGCCAACGAGCGTTCACATACGGCATGCCGCAGCGATTCGCAGCATCGGCGATGGGCTCCTGAGCCTGCTTCTTGGTGCCGACGAACAGCACGGTGCCGCCCTTCTTGGCGGTTTCGGAAGCGAAGGTGTAGGCCTGGTCGAGACCGATGAGGGTTTGCTTAAGATCGATGATGTAGATGTCACCGCGATGGCCGAAGATGTACGGCTTCATCTTGGGGTTCCAGCGGCGGGTCTGATGACCGAAGTG
>USJN01000244.1 GCA_900554945.1 uncultured Coriobacteriaceae bacterium
CTTCTTGCTTATCCAAGAAGCGAAGGCTTTCGAAGGAGCTGCTGCATGAACGCACCAACCTTGATCATCATCGTCGTTATCGCAATCCTTATGGTCTTCGCGGTTCGCCGCGCCTACCGCGTGTTCTCGCTCAAGGATGACTGCTGCGGCGGCGGACCGAAAGCTCCCAAGGCGAAGAAGGTGGCTGTTGTCACGGTGGAAGATACCGACGAAGCGAACTATCCTTATTCGCTTGACGTGCGAGTGAAGGGGATGACCTGCGAAAAGTGCGTCGAGCGCGTGCAAAACGCCCTCAATGCGCAGCCGGGAACGTGGGCGACAGTCGACCTGGCGTCGGGTACGGCGCACATCTTGGCGAAATCCGCCATCGACCGCGATGCTATCGAGCGCGCGGTAGAAGACGCGGGATATTACGTGTCGCATCGCGGCTAGCCTTCTCAGCATTATGCTGTTTGCATTTTTATCTTGTCGCGAGTGGTGAGCTTTGCGATAGTCCATCCGCGAAAAATGTCGAAGGGCGGGGCGGGCACGTCTGCAGACGACGATACGATCGTGGTGACTATGCCCACGACCGTGCCGTGCGCGCTGCTCTCCGACGGGACGGTCGCGACGCCGACTTCGTGGAAGGTGGAGAACTCGGGAAGTATCCCGGCGAGTCTTGCCATGGCCACGGCGACTACCGCCTACGACGGCATATCAATCTCGGCGAAGGCGGGCGGCTCGACGCTGCTCGACTATTCAGGGGGCTTCGCATCCTACGACCCGACGCTGATCGTCCCCGCGAAGGGGTCGCTCGACGTGAGCTGGGCGGTGTCCCCGATCGATCCCGCCGCGCACGCCGACCTGTTCGAGCAAGCAGCCCAACACCCCGTGACGTTGCTTTCGGCGTCGTTTCTCTTCTGCGCTCAGTCGACGGAACCAAGCGATCCGAGCTCCGTCCTGTTTGCTGTCTACTCCGAAGACGACGCCTCGCTCACCTTCTACAAGCGCCGCGCCCTGCCCGCCGAGGGAAGCGTATTCGAGGGCAAGGCGGCGACGGCGGTATACGCAAATATCGAGAACACGAAGAGTACCCCGCCGTGGAAAGGCATCGCGCGCAGGATCGAGCGCGTCGCGGTTGTCGATGAGGGAGTCGCCCCGCAGACAATGTACGCATGGTTCTTCGAGTGCAACAACCTCTTGTCGGTGAACCTGTCCAAGCTTGACACGTCGAAGACAACGAGCTTGGGGTATGCCTTCTCAAGGTGCACATCCCTTACCGGCATCGATCTTTCGACGCTCGACACAAGCTCTGTCAGGTCGTTTGCCGACGTGTTTCAGGATTGCTCGTCGCTTCGGAGCGTGAACCTTACGGGCTGGGACACGTCGAGCGGCAAAGACTTAAGACAGATGTTCTATCGATGCTCATCCCTCGAAGAGGTAGATATCTCGTCGTTCGAGACGTCTGCTTCGACCTCGTTCGAGCAGATGTTCTACGGTTGCAGTTCGCTTCGGTCCCTTGATTTGTCGCACTTCGACACGGGCAACGCGACCACCTTCGCGTCGATGTTCTACAACTGCGCCTCGCTTGCCACCCTCGATGTGTCAATGTTCAACACCGCCGCCGCTACCGACCTCTCCCAGGTCTTTTACGGGTGCAAGTCTTTGACCGAGCTCGATCTGTCGAGGGCGTCGACCGCCAAGGTGCAGACGTTCTACGGAATGTTCTCGGGCTGCTCGGGGCTTAAGCGGATCGACCTTTCGCTTCTCGACACGTCGACCGCGGTCAACCTGAGCTATCTTTTCGCTGATTGCTCAAAGCTCGAAGCGGTGAATTTCGCTGGAATCGACACGTCGTCCGTCATTGACTTCAACCATATGTTCTCAGGATGCAGTTCGCTCGCTACGCTCGATCTGTCCTCGTTCGATACGGCGGCGGCAAAAAATCTGAGTTACCTCTTCTTCGGCTGCTCCTCGCTTCGGGCGCTCGATCTGTCCTCGTTTGATACCTCGAGCGCGGAGACGATGGTGTACCTGTTCTCGGGCTGCTCAAAGCTTGCGGAGGTGACGCTCGGCGAGTCGTTTGCCTGGGTCGGCTCCAAGTGCTTCCTGCCGCAGCCGAACGCTGCGGGTATCCCTGGAGCGGACGGCCTGTGGCATGCGGCATCGGACAGTGCTGCCTATCGGCCTTCTGCCGTGCCGTGCAACAAGGCGGACACGTATCGTGCAGTTGCGCCTGGTGGGGAAGGCGACGACGTGGAAGATGACGCGGATGTCGCGAACGGAACGGATTCCGCAGGCGCTGCGGATGTCGCGAACGGTGCGGGCACTGCGGAAGATGCGAGCAATGCGGGACGCGCGGGTTCTGAGAGCGCTGCGGACACCACGGGTGGCGCGAGCGCCCCGAACAGCAGAAACACCGCCATCGCCGCGGAAGGCATGGCGGCGGCTGCGCGCGAGGACTACATGACCGCGCTTGCGATGGCGAACCCGATCGCCGCGGCGCCGAGGGTGCTCGCGTAAGTCGCGGCAAGGTATCCGGCGCCGAGTGCGCGCTTGCCGCCAAGGACAAGCTCCACCGCCTCGTAGTTCATGGTCGACAGGGTGGAGAACCCGCCGAGAAATCCCATGGTCGCCGCGAGGTAGAGAACCTCGTTAAGATCAGCCTGAACCGCCAAGGCGATTCCCGCTAAAGTGCACGAGCAGATGTTGATGATGAGCGTCGCTGCGGGGAAATCCCCATGCGTGCGTGCCTTGAGAAAGCCCGTCGCCTTGCTGCGGCAAAGCGCTCCCAAAGCACCGCCCGCTCCTACGGCTACGAGCAGAAGGGGACTCATCGTTGCCCGCCTCCCTCATCTTCGTGAGAGGAAGCCTCCGCGGATTGATCTTCCTTGCAATGCTGGACCCACTCCTGTGCGAAGGCGTTTCGCGCCTGGCCTTTCGCCCTGTCGGCTTCTCGCATAGCCCTTGCTCGGCGTGCGGCATGAACCCGGTGGATGGCCTCGCGGCGCCGTTCGATGCGTGCAAGGCGCCATGCGTCGAGGCCGCGGCATGCGGCGTGCCCCGCAAGCGAGGCGAGAAACGTCGTCGCAAGTGTGGCGGTGACGTAGGCTGCCCACAGGCCGACCTCTCCTGCCTGCAGAAACGCGAGACACTCGGTCGAGAACGCCGATATCGTGGTGAAAGCGCCCACAAGCCCCACGCCGAGCGACTTCAC
>USJN01000245.1 GCA_900554945.1 uncultured Coriobacteriaceae bacterium
AGCTTGTTTTGGATATAGGCGGCGTTACGGCCCTTGGCGAGGTAGCGCAACACGTCGGTCTCGCGAGGGGAGAGTTGGTACATCTCGGCAACGGCGTTGCAGCGTGCTTCGAACACCTCGTGCTCGCTCATGTCCGCAGGCGCTGGCTGTGCGGGGGTTGCAACAGCTTCGCTTGGGGCGGGCGCACGGTCGGCGTTCTCGTCATGATGTTCCGATTGCGGGAAGAACACGGTGACGGCGAGGACGACGAGACATGCGGTGCACAGGCGAATGACCGTGAAAGCGTCGGAGTGGGCGCCGAAGACGACGGTCGTCGCGCTTGCGACGGCCCATCCGATGAGAAATCCCAGCGCGCTTGCCAAAAGGCGACGAGGAACCTGACGAAATGCCGCAGCTTCTCCGAGCTCGACGCTCTTACGCACGAGATGTGCATAGGTCGTTGGCAAGAACAGCGCCCACGATGCGATGACAAGAAACGCGCAGACAATCTGGACGTACCCAGTTGAGAAGGGGATGCAGATGCAAGCGAGCACCGTCATGAACAGCAGGATTCGCTGCAGAACAGTGATGTTCAGGAAGATTTTCTTCAGGGAGAGCGCAACTAAGACAAGAGCGCCGGGGATCGTTGCAAGAAGGCCGATGAAGACATAATGAGAGCCGTAGTTGAACAAAAAGACGAAGGTCATCCCGAAAACGATACCGAAGGCAATAAAGGACGGCTCGACTTCGCGCGCGAATTTCCACGGTTTGTGTTCAACGGCGCTGAGCGGAGCGGCCTGCGAATTGTCTGAGTTCTCACTTGTGTACTTCAGCAATCCCACCGACAATGCGAGATAAACGAGACAGAAGACGGGCTGGAACTCAGTTGGCATAAGCGCTGCGAGTGCGAAAAGGGCGCCCCCGCCCAAAAGCGCTTCAGAGCAGAATCGGGCATAGGCACGCGATTTGGACCTGCCGCACACGTCGAGCCAGCTCACGGTGAAGAAGCCTCCGCCGATGCCGGCGAGAAGGTTTGCCGCGCAGAGCATGGGGGTCGGTATCGGGGCTTCTGCAAGCAGTCCGAGGCTCGTCAAGGGCACGATTGCGGCGAAAACGGTCTCGATTGCGAGTACGGGCGCGCTAAACGGCGTATAGGAAGCTCGTTTGCCGAGGAAGTGGCAGATTGCATATCCGAGCGCGATGCCGATGAAGATGAACAGTTGGATCGTGTCGCGCTCACCGGTGGGAAGGCTTTGCAAGAAGATCGCGAACAGCCAGTAGAACCTGAGGAGCGTCCATCCGGAAAAGAGGGAGAAGCCGCCTACCCCCAGCAATTCCATTGCGCCGTCAGCGCCACTGCGCTGCGTCTCTTTCACCATCTTTCCCCCTTGAATAAGATACCGATATGCAAGAGAAACTGACCACGACGCGAAGCGGCATATCGCACGGTGCGCCCCAAAATCCCCAACATCCAGTATAAAGCTTTCCCCCTCCAAAATGCGGTTGTATCCCTTTGAAAACGGCTCAGATGAGCTTCGCGCCTAACGCGATCAAGGTTGGTCAGGACGCGTTGCCCTAAGCCTGGCCCGGTGGCTTGATTCCCATATCGGCGATTACGTCGGACAGGCTCGCCATCCCGAGCTCCTTGCAGGCGGCGGATACGCCAGGTGTTGCGCCCGTGGTGGCGTCGACAGTATCCGCTTCGCATTCCTCGCCCTTATGCATGTCGCCATGGGCTTCTGCGGCGCTTTCCCGAACGTTGTCATGGCTAATCGAGCGAGTCGCACCTGATGTCGCGTCCACGGTTGCGCCCGTCATCGCGTCAACGGTAGCTCCTGTAGTGGCGTCAACGGTTGCGCCCGTCGTCGCGTCTATCTCGTATCCCGCTTCAATCTGTCCGGGGCGTCTCGATTCGCTTGGCGGTGCGGGGGCGTGGCCTTCCATTCCCATCTTCCTTTCGAGCTCTATCGAGCGGCCCGCCCAATCCGTCGGCCCGGTTGTGGCGTCGAGGTGGGCGATTTTGCCGTACGTGAGCGTAACGATGCCGTTTTTCATGGTGTGTCCCTGGATAACGAAAGGCACCCGCGCGCCGTTTGGGCGACACGGGTGCCGAATAGTACGGAAACCAAGCCTGATGTGCGCTTATTTAGCTTGCGCGTTTTCAGCCGGCTTCCCCTGCGGCTTGCCGCCTGCGAGGTCTTGCTTGGAAGGCTTCATAAACAGCGAGGCGATGATGCCCACGACGCCGATCGGCACCAATGCCCAGAAGGCGAGCATCGGGTCGCAAGCGCCTGCGGACATGGACGCGTTGAACGGCTCAAGCGCGTAGGAGGTGATCGTCTGGCCGAGGTACTGGCCGAACGTGAGGAACGAAAGTCCCAGAGCAACTGCAGTTGCGCCCCCCTTGAACACGTAGGTCGGGATCATCGGTCGACAGCAGCCATTCAGGAACATGTTGCCGATGCAGAAGAAGATGGCGTAGAAAACGAACACGACCATGTTGTTCTGGAAGGCAAGCGCGGAGCACACGGTGAGGCCGGTGATGCCGGAGACGACTGCGATGTACTTCAGGTTGCGCGGCAGTTTGTCCAAAATGAAACCGCCGATGGGGGCGAGGATGCCGCATGCGGTCAGCGCGCCACCGATAAGGCCTGCCATCGCGGGATCCCAGCCAAGACCGCCGGCCGTGGGATCGAGCTGCAGCCAGGTCTTCAGGTACTGGCTGAAGGCATAGTTCATGTAGTTGAAGATCGCGAACATGAAGATGAGGCACCAAAGCTGACGCTTCTTGAAGAACGGGAGCACCTCGCGGAACGACTTCGTCTCGGCGGAAACCTCGGAGGCCTCATCGGCACGGGGCTTGCGGAACACAACGGCGAACAGGATTGCGATGACCACGATGACGATAGTCCACACCCACAACAGGGTAACGAGGTTCTGCCCGACGGCGTGGTAGATGCCGTCACCGAACACGTTCACCGTAAAGATGCCGACCGGTGCCCAGATCGACCAGATGGCCATAGCGCGGCCGCGGGTCGTGTTGGGGAACCAGATGGACACGCACGTGGGGCCTGCGACAATCGTCTGTGCAAGGCCGAGACCCAAGATGAAGCGGCCCACGAGGAACGCCATGAAGCTCGAGGTGATCGTGAGGGCGCACACTGCGGAGCCTATGATCGCAAGGCCGAGACCGACGAGGGTGCCGACCTTCG
>USJN01000246.1 GCA_900554945.1 uncultured Coriobacteriaceae bacterium
TAGGCGCTCACTCGCAGCGCGTCGCGCACGTCGTCGTTGATGTCGCTTACACGGTCGAGGCAGCGGTTGATGACGTCGTCGAGCGTGCCATACGAGCTCACCACGCCGAGCGTGAGGCGCGTCGCGAACGCGCGGTCCTCGCGGGACATGCGGGAGGAATCGATGTACTTGTGGATAAGCTCCTGGGCGAAGGCATCGCGCTCGCGGACGATCGACGTCACGCGCAGAGCTGCCTGGCGGGCCGGGGAGGCGCTGCGCTCGGAATCCTTGTGGACGACACCGCTCGTACGGGGCTTGTCGCCGAAGGAGTGCTTCGCGCCGCGACGTTCGCCGCCCTTGGGGCGGTTGCGGTACTTGAGCTCACCGTTCTCGTCGAGCTCGAGCTCGCCGCGATAGACGCCTTCCTGCGGCTCGCGGCCCTCGGCGAGGGCAGCGTTCTGCTCGTTGGGGCGCCACGGCCCGCGGCGCTCGAAGCCGCGATGCTCGCCTGCGTCCTTGCGCGAGGAGCCGCGATCGTCAGCGCGATCTTTCTTGAAGGGGGCGTCGCCGCGAGGAGCGCGGTCGAAATCGCGCGCTGCGCCTTCGCGCTTTTCGAAGGGCTTGCGGTCGCCATCGTGCTTATTGAAGGGCTTACGCTCGCCGTCGTGCTTCTCGAATGTGCGGTTACCATCGCGCTTGCCGTAAGGCTTGCGGTCGCCATCGCGCTTCTCGAATTTGCGCTCGCCGTCGCGACCTCGATTGTCGTCGCGCTTGCCATAGGGCTTTCGGTTATCATCGCGCTTGCCGTAAGGCTTGCGGTTGCCATCCCCTTGCTTCGAGAAGGACTTGCCGCCCGGGCGACGATCATCGCTTCGCTTACCGTAGGATTTACGATTGTCAGAGCGCTCGTTGTCGAAAGGCTTGCGAGAGCGATGCTCGCCATCGCGAGAGGAACCACCGCGCGAGTCGCGCTTACCATAGCCGCCCTTGCCGCCCTTGCCGCCGTCGCGCGAGCCCTTATAAGAGCCCCTGTGGTCGCCGCTTCCCTTCGAGCCGTAGGAACCTGAGTTCGAGCGGCCGCGGCGATCTTGCGATCCCTGGCGCTTCGCGCCGCCGTTGCCGCGATGTTCTTCGTTATGCTGGTTGTTGCCATCAGGCATGTTGTGCCGTCCATTCTCCGTCGTGCCCATGAAGCGCCGCAGCTCCTGCTGCGAATGCCTGGGCATCCATTTCTTTCTTTCCATCTGGTTTTAAGCGGAAGACCTCGAGCGCGCCATCTGCACACCCAAGCAGAAGCCGCTTCGAGGCGAAGCGCACCTGCCCCGCACCAAGGCCGCTTGCAGCAACCTTCCCCTGCTCATCGTAGTCGGCGCGGCATGCGTCAATGATTGTCACGCCTTTGCCGAGCATCACGCATTTGCTCGGATGACCCGCGCTCGATGCGCGGACGCGACGCGCAAGCAGGTCAACGCCGAGTGCCGGATTCAAATCGAGCTCGCCCTTCTCGATTTTGTGGGCATAGGTTGCGTCGGACTCCTTCTGCACGACCCAACGCTCCTGCCCGCGCAGAATCTGCATGATAGCCGTCAGAAGGGCATGCGATCCCAAATTCGCAAGTTCGTCGGCAAGCACGGGAAGGGTCTTCTCCCCCACGTCGAGCGTCCGACATACACAGAAAGGACCGGTATCGAGGCCTTCCTCCATGCGCATGATGCACACGCCCGTCTCCTCGTCGTCGGCGAGGATTGCGTGCTCGATTGGAGCCGCACCCCTCCAGCGAGGCAGAAGCGAGGCGTGCACGTTCAGGCAATGATACGTAGGGCACTCGAGAACATCGACAGGCAGGATCATGCCGTATGCCGCAACGATGATGAAGTCGGGCCGATATTGCTCGAGCGTGGCGATAGCCTCGGGGTTTTTGAAGGTCGTCGGCTGCTCGACAGGAATACCGAGGCTCATCGCAGTTTCCTTCACCGGAGATGCGACGAGCTTTTTGCCCCGTCCGCGAACCGCATCGGGACGCGTGAACGCGGCGACGACGTTATAGTGCTGCGAGAGATCCTCAAGGATGGTTGCCGCGAAGTTCGGCGTGCCCATGAAGACGATGCGCATTCAATCCACCTCGATGGAGGTGTCGCCCGGCTTGGCGCCCTTCTTGCGCGCCTCGTCGTAGGCTTCGAGCGCGCGGATGCGCGTCAGGGGGTCGCACGACTCGAAAAGCGTGCGTCCGTTCAAGTGATCGATCTCATGCTGAAGACAGCGCCCGAGAAGGCCATCGCCTTCGATTTCCCACATCTCCCCGTCGAGGTCGTAGTAGCGAACGCGGGCCCAGGGCTTTCGGGAAACAGGAACGGTGATGCCGGGACAGGACAGGCAGCCCTCGCCCTGCGTTTCGGGCTCGCCTTTGAGCTCCATGATCTCGGGGTTGACCAAAACAATGGGATTTTGCTCATTGGAGTCGTCAACATCGATGACGACCAGGCGCTTCGTCACGCCGACCTGGGGAGCTGCGATTCCGCAACCGTTGTTGTTGTACATAGCTCGCGCCATCTGCTTGGCGAGCTTTTTCAAGCTGTGGTCGCCCGGCGTGCACGGCTCGCACACCTGGCGAAGAAGCGGGTCGGGGGCAATAACGATACTGACCACTGGCAACACGTCCTTTATTCGATTGACATGCGGGCGCGCCGATAGAGCGCGCCCGACTATTTCGCTTGCGACATTGTGGCAAGCACGCCCGCGCCTGTCCACCCGAAGTGCCAGGTTGAGCGGGAAACGAACACAAATCCGCGGGATGCGGGCCCGCGTGGGGCTCAAAACGCGCTACGCGGTCGGCGTCTCGCTTTGCTTCGGGGCATTGGGGTCGTCGGTCACGATTTCCTTGATCGACGCCGCAAGGCCGGCGATTCCCTGGATATCGGAGGGAATGATGAGCTTGGTTGCGCGGCCGTTCGCGACGCACTTCAGGGCCTCGTATGCCTGAAGCGTCAAAACGGCGTTGTCGGCACCCGCCTCGCGCACCATCGCGATGCCCTCTGCGGTTGCGCGCTGGACATTGCGGATCGCCTCGGCCTCGCCTTCCGCCTCGCGGATCTGCTTCTCCTTCTCGGCCTCGGCGGCGAGGATCACCTGCTGCTTCGCGGCCTCGGCGGACAGGATCTGCGCCTGCTTGTTGCCCTCGGCGATGGTGATGGCGGCCTGCTTCT
>USJN01000247.1 GCA_900554945.1 uncultured Coriobacteriaceae bacterium
ATCTTGTTGCTGCTGTTCACGCACATCTTCATGACCGTCCGCACGGGCTTCATTCAGAGAAAGCTCGGCACGGGCATCAAGATGTCGGTCACCAAGGACGACCCTTCCGATGCAAGTGGCGACATCACTCAGTTCGGCGCGCTGACCACGGCTCTTGCCGCCACGATCGGCACCGGCAACATCGTCGGCGTGGGCACGGGCCTTCTGTTCGGCGGCCCGGGCGCCATCTTCTGGATGTGGATTACGGGCATCTTGGGCATTGCCACCAAGTACTCCGAGGTCTTCATCGGCGTGAAGTACCGCGTGAAGGACCACTCCGGCAAGATGCTCGGCGGCGCGATGTATGCGCTTGAGCGCGGCTTCAAGAACAAGAAGCTCGGTCGCATTCTCGCTATCCTGTTCGCCCTGTTCGCGTCGCTGGCCGCCTTCGGTATCGGCGCTTCCACGCAGTCGAACTCGCTCGCTGACGCCCTCTACAACACCTCGCTCGTCGACGGCAAGGCCATCCCGCAGTGGCTTGTAGGCGCAGTCGTCGTGGTGCTCGTCGCCATCGTCATCTTAGGCGGTATCAAGTCCATCTCGAGGGTGTGCGAGAAGCTTGTCCCCGTCATGGCGCTCTTCTATGTGGTGTGCTGCCTGATCATCATCGGAATCAACGGTCAGTACCTCGGCGAGGCGGTCCGCCAGATCATCGAAGGCGCGTTCACTCCCGCAGGTGCTGCCGGCGGCGCTGTCGGCTCGACGGTGACGCTCGCTTTGCAGTTCGGCTTCAAGCGCGGCATCTTCTCCAATGAGTCCGGCATGGGCTCTGCGCCGCTCGTTGCCGCTTCCGCCACCACGAAAAACCCCGCACGCCAGGCTCTCGTTTCCATGACCGGCACCTTTTGGGACACCGTCGTCGTGTGTCTCATCACCGGCCTCATGTTGATGACCACCCTGATCGCGAACCCGGAGCTTTCCACCGCCGTCGCCAACGGCACCATCTCCTCCGGCGCGGGCCTTGCGACCGCCGCCTTCGAGAAAATCCCCGTATTCGGACCGCTGGTACTGCTGGTGGGCCTGCTCACCTTCACCTATTCCACCATCCTCGGGTGGAGCCAGTACGGCAACCGCGCGATCAGCTATCTGCTCGGGAAGAAGGCGGTGCTTCCGTACTACATCGTGTTCCTGCTGTTCGTGTTCTGGGGCTGCATGATGGTCGGCGATGCGTCGAACAGCGCCGCGGTTTCCAATTTGAGCTCTACGGTGTGGGATTTCGCTGACGTGATGAACGCGCTCATGGCCATTCCGAACTGCATCGCGGTCCTCGGCCTGTCTGCCGTTATCGCGCGCGAGACCAAGCACTATGTCTACGATGGCAATTTGGAGGAAGTCGACGACACCGAGATTCCGCAGTACGACGAGAAATAGCGTTGTCTCAATTCGCTATGAGAGCCGCGAAAAAGCGGATCTATCTGGGCGAACGGCGTAAGGATGACTTTTAGCTTGCGGAAGCCGCCCGCGCTCAATACCCTTAGCGGTGGGCTTTGCCCGTCCAGACGCACATGACCATGCATGCAATCGCGGCATATGCCCAAAACGTGTGCTTCTTCATAAGGAAGGCTCCTTTCGTTGTGCCAGCGTGAAATGATGCTCTTGAAGAGAGTATAAGTCAACAGCGGCTGACATTTCATACGAGAAAGCCCTCGGCGGCTTGCGTTTCTGCAGGCCGTCCGAGGGCTTTCTGCGGCTGAGCGGCGTAAGACCTACGCCGTCGAGCCGCCTCAACTCGACCCCGATCCTGCACAACAGGCATAGCAGTGGTTCCCGAAGCGGATTTCGCGCGCAAGGGGAATCGACGGGTCTGCTGCCATGTCGGCGATGGTGAGGCCGTTTTTGCGTGGCAAGCCGACCGCCTGGTTGAAGTCGCAGTCGTATAAGGTGCCGTCCCACGACACCGAAAGCTGCGTGGGGCACATCATCGCTGGGACGGTTTCCTCGTTGAATGCCCCGATCAGCGTGTTCATGTAGCGGTCCATGTTGTTCGTCTTGAGCAGTCGCTCGCCGAAGCGCCCGCCGGGCGCGTTGGTGATGGCGAAGAGGTTGTCGAAGTCGATGTCGAAATCAGCTTTCAGCTTCGCTTTGTACTCGGCCTCGAGCGCCCCCTGCTCGGGTGGAAGAAATGCGCCGAGCGGGTTGAACACCAGGTCGAGCTCGAGCTTTTTGCCGCCAAGCCCGGCGCCTTTGCCCTTGCCGTACCCAAGCGCGCACAGGCGCTGAAGCATCTCGATCGTCGGGTCGAAGGTGCCCGCGCCGCGCTGTTTCTCGGATGTTTTCTTCACGTAGTGGGGAAGCGACGCGATGACGGTGATGCCCAGCTCGGCCCACAGCTCGGGAATGTGCTCGTAGCCTGGCTCCTTGCAGATGCTCAAGTTCGAGCGCGTCATCACGCTTGCGCCCGCGCCGACAGCTTCGCGCAGGAACCACTCGTAGTTCGGGTTCATCTCGGGAGCTCCGCCCGTGATGTCGATCGTCTTGAAACCGCGGTCGCAGAAGACGGCAAGGCACTGCTCGAGCGTCTCGCGCGACATCTCCTCGGTGCGCGCGGGGCTCGATTCCACGTGGCAGTGTTTGCACGCCAGGTTGCACTTGAGTCCGATGTTGATCTGGAGCGTGTCGAGCGCGTTCTCTGTGAAGCGATATTCCCCCACGCGCTGCCAGAAGGGTGGGAAGGCGGCGAGCGCCTCGTTCACCTCTTCGATGTATCTCATGATTGTCCTCTCGTCTTTCTCGCAAAGCGAGGGCCCGGCGCGCCAAACAGCCGGGCCCTCGAAGGATAAGCGATGAGACTACATCTCCAGGTTCTCGACGATTTTCTTCATCTGCACGCCATGCGCGAGTGCCGCGCCGCCGCGGATCGCGTTCGCTACGTGGAATGCCTCGGTCATCTGCTCTTCGGTGACGCCTTTCTGCAGGCAGGAGTTGGTGTAGGCGTCGATGCAGTACGGGCACTGCACGGCGGCTGCCACGGCGAGCGCGATGATGGACTTCTCGCGGGCGGTCAGCGCGCCCTCTTCGAACACCTTGCCGTAGTACGCCATGAAGAGGTCCCACAGCTCGGGGGCGCCTTCGCCAATGCCGTCGGCGGAGAACTTCGCAAGATTTGCCGGGTCGTAATACGTTTCCATGGGGCTCCTA
>USJN01000248.1 GCA_900554945.1 uncultured Coriobacteriaceae bacterium
CGACCGAGGGCTTTACCGGTCTCGTTGGGATAGGGCTACGCCCCAAAGTAAAGCAATGATGTCCGTCATGGCGAAACTTGGTTGTCCGGTTAGATTGAATGAGGTGGCGCTTGCGATGGGCAAGCGACGCACAAGCGACCTGTCGCCTCTTCGCGATCGCTTGATTGAGGACGGTCTTATCTATTCGCCTGAACGCGGATACGTTTCATTCACCGTGCCGGGAATGGACAGGTTTATTGCCGGCGTTGAGGGGTAGCAGCTTGCTCTCGGCTTTGGAATCGGGTCTCTGACCTCGGGATTGGGGTCTCCGGCTTCAGAGTCGGGTCTCTGGTCTTGGAATCGGGTCTCCTGCCTTAGGCCTCGCGGCTACGCAAAGGGGGCGGCCAGGCCATCGTTTTCCCTGGTCGCCCTCCCCTTGCAAGTGTTTGCTGCCCGACGACTTACTTCCCGAATATCTTCGAGAAGAACCCTTGCTTTTTAACCTTCTCCTCGCGCAAGGACCCTTCGCGCTTCACCTCGGTCTGTGGGGCGCCGCCGCTGCCTCCGTCGCCGCCGATACGGACAATCTCGTGTAGGAAAGGCGACTTCACGTAGCGAATCTCGATGGGTGTCGCGTGCACGGTGCTCTCGCCCGAGAGGTGCAGGGTCGAGCTAAGCGGGGCGACGACGTGGGTTTCGCGCGTCTCGCTGAACACCACGGCGGCGGCGCGTCCCGTCTGGCCGTTCACGGCGATGCGCACCTGCTCGCCCTCGCGTCCGTCCGAAGCGGGCCGATCGAAGTAGTAAATTGGCACGAGCATGAGCCCGGAAGTGTGCTTCCTTACGTTATATGTCCAGGCGCGCAGGCTCTTCTTGCTCAGCCCAAGTGCCTCTTCGGCATCGTTTTTCGCGATTTTAAGGGCGAGGTTGTCGATGATGACGCTGCCTTTCGCGAAGGCCTCCACGGCTGCTACGCGGAAATTCCCCTCCTGCATGGCGGGGTCGAAGGGGGCCACCGCCGAGAAATCCCACGGCTCCAAAAGGTTCATGAGCGATAGGTCGAACATGCGCGTTTTGGGGTAGACCCAATCGATCACCTCGAAGAGCACGAGCGTCTCCTTCTGGAGCTTCTTACCGGGGTAAGATGCGATTATGCGCAGGTCAGCGAGCGATACCGCGGTATACGCGAGAACCATCTGGTTGTCGATGGCGTCCTCGACGCTGTGCCCCGCGAAGAGGTCGGGGTGCTGCCGCACGAGCTCGCGGGCGTTTGCGCGCGCCTGCTGCTCGGATATGCGGCAGGGAATTGCCTGGTCAGGGATGTACTCCGAGCCCGTCCCAATGGATAGGTGCTTGCTGAACGTGCCGGGTTGCATCAGGTCGGTGGCGCCGATTTTGTTCCCGCACGACGGGCATTCGAACACGCTCTGGGTTGACTCGCCCTCGAACGCCGCGCCGCAAAACGGGCAGGGGATGCTTACGGTCGTCGCGCGCTCGAACTCGCCTGCGGTGGCGGGGTCCTCGTTTACGATCCACTCGGCGAGGGACATGTTGCGCCAGTAGGGCTTGAAGAAGTACCAGTCGGATTCCTTCGGGGGCTCGAGGCGCGACACTTGGGGTAGCTTGATCAGGCCGTTTACCATTTGAAGGGGTTGATGGCGGAACTTCACGATGGAATCTTGCCCCGCTGCGCCTTCTCCCCAGGGTTCGCTTGTCCCGCAATACGCGCATTCGAAGCTGCGGGTTGCCTGGTGGGAATACATGGGGCCGCCGCAGTTGCGGCACTTGATAGCGAAGAAATCTTCCATGAAGCCTCCTTAGCATTCGGGTTGTCGCTTGGAAGTATGTGGGAGCGAGCGCGGGTTTGGGAATACCCCTATGGCCCATTTCGCGGCGCTGCTGCAACTTTCGTTTTGCGGGTTTGCGCGAGGAAATCCGAGTAAGGCCCTTCCTTGCTATCGCGCTGCGCTACTATAGGCTGGTGCGAGAAACCGCTTATCGAAAGAGGCATGCAACTATGACTACGAAGTACAACATCTGCCTTTTGCCGGGCGACGGCATCGGCCCGGAAATCATCGCGGAAGGAGTTAAGGTCTTAAACGCCGTTGGCGCGAAGTACGACACGGAATTCGCGTGCGAGGAATCGCTTATCGGCGGTGCCGCCATCGATGCGGCGGGCGAGCCGCTTCCCCAGGCAACGCTCGATGCCGCGAAGGCCGCCGACGCCGTGTTGCTCGCTGCTGTGGGCGGACCGAAGTGGGACACGACCGACCCGAACGCCCCGCGCCCTGAGCAGGGTCTGCTCGGCATCCGCAAGGGGCTGGGGCTCTATACTAACCTGCGTCCCGTGCAGATTTTCGACGCGCTCGCCGGCGCTTCCACGTTGAAGCCCGAGGTCATCGCGGGCGTCGACCTTATGATCGTGCGCGAGTTGACGGGCGGTTTGTACTTCGGCAAGCGCGAGCGCTTCTACGATGAGGAGGGTGCCGGCACCAACGGCGCCAAGGGACAGCGCGCTTACGACACGCTCGAGTATCGCGAGTACGAGATCGAGCGCATCGCGCGCCAGGCGTTCGAGGCAGCGCGCAAGCGCCGCAAGAAGGTGACGAGCGTCGACAAGGCTAACGTGCTCGAGACGAGCCGCATGTGGCGCGAGATCGTGCATCGCATCGGCGAGACCGAGTATCCTGATGTCGAGATTGAGGATCTGCTTGTGGACAACACGGCGATGCAGTTGATCAACCGCCCCGCCGACTTCGACGTCGTGGTGACTGAGAACATGTTCGGCGACATCCTCTCCGACGAGGCGGCCCAGATCACGGGCTCGCTCGGTATGCTCGCTTCCGCTAGCTTGGGCGACGGCACCGCGCTCTACGAGCCTTCCCACGGCAGCGCGCCCGACATCGCGGGCAAGGGCATCGCGAATCCGCTCGCGCAGATCCTCTCCGTCGAGATGATGCTGCGCTACAGCTTCGACATGAACGACGCCGCCGACGATATCCGCCGCGCGGTGACCAACCTGCTCAACGACGGTTGGCGCACGGGCGATCTGAAAGACGCCACCACTCCTGCCGACAAGGTGGTCAACTGCGCTGGCATGGGCGATTTAGTCGTGAAGTACCTGTAAACTTGTCTTGATGTGACGCTATCGAAAGGAGACCAGCTATATGAAGTCAAGGGCTAAACCGTAG
>USJN01000249.1 GCA_900554945.1 uncultured Coriobacteriaceae bacterium
CGGCTAAGCCGCCTCGCCCGCCGGGCGCTCGACGGCAGCGGCCTCGGCATCGCGCGGCGCCGCGCGTCCCGGCAGCAGCTTCTGCGCGAGAACGAGGAACGCGAGCGCGCCGAGGGACACCACGCCGATAACCACGACGATCTCCACCCAGGTGGGAGCGTACGTCCCCGTGAGCGCCCACATGCTCGAGCCGCCCTGCTGGGCCGCCGCGGTGCCAAGCGAGACGCCCGGCGCGCCCGCCACGTTGAACCCGACGAAGGAGGTGAGCAGCAGCCACACGCGCTTGAAGAACACGCCCGCCACCACGCACACGCTGGCCGCGGCCACCAAGCCCATCCGCGCGCGGTTCTTCGCGAACACGAGGATGCAGAACGGGATGAGGATGCCCACGACGATCTCGAACCAGAAGAACGGGGCGGTTGCGCCCGTCGCCATGATGGCGAGCGTCTCGGCGCCGGCGGCGCCCGGGTACGCCATAGTCAGCGCCTCGCAGCCCACGAGGAATCCGTCGACGGCGACGCACACGGCCAACAGGCCGGCCAGGTTCGACAGCAGCTTCTTGTCGGTGGCGAAACGGCCGGACTTGTTGAGACCCATGAGCGAGAGCAGCAGCAGGGCCAGGCCGGAGTCCATGGCCGATACCACGAACAGCGGCGCCATGATGGCCGAGTACCAGCCTTCGCGCGCCATTTCCAGGCCGAAGATCCACGCCGTCACCGAATGCACGAGGATGGCGACAGGCAGGGCGAAGCGCGACACGACGGCCACCTTGCCCTGCGCGCCCGGCTTTTTCGACTTCATGAAGTACAGGTACACGACGTTGATGACCAGGTACAACGTGATGACGCAGATATCCCAGAACAGAGGAGACATCGGGTTCGGCCCCGTGAGGATGCGCCACACGCGCCCGATGCCGCCGAGGTCGATCAGCACGAACATGCCGGCGCAGCAAATGCACACCGTGGACAGGACGACAGCGGGAAGCGCCACCTTCTTGTACTCGGCCACATGGAACACGCTGGCCGACGAAGCCACGATGAGGCCGCCGGCCGACAGGCCCACGAAGAACATGAAGCACGTGATGTAGAGACCCCACGACGTGGAGTTGCTCATGCCGGTGACGCCCAGGCCGTTGACCAGCTGGTAGATCCAGGCGGCGACGCCGGCCACGGTCAGCGCTGCGAGCACGCCCGCGGTCGCTTTGAACGTTGTCGAGGTTTTCATGGTTCGCACCTCCTCCTTAGTTGAAGTAACGGACTTGCGGGCGGGTTCCCTGCTCTTCGAGAAGGACGCCGGCCTTGCGCTCGCGGACGACGCGCGAGATCTCGCTGTCCGGATCGTCGAGGTCGCCGAACGTGCGAGCCTTGGAAAGGCAGCATCGCACGCACATCGGCTCGTCGCCGCGGTCGGTGCGCTCCTTGCAGAGCGAGCACTTCTCCACTACGCCCTTGCCGCGCACGGGCACGTCCTTGTCGCCGTAGTTGAAGTCAGGATCGCGCACCGGCTCGTTCCAGTTGAACACGCGTGCGTTGTACGGACAGGCCGCCATGCACATGCGGCATCCGATGCACTTCTCGTAGTCGATCTCGACGCGTCCCTTGTCGTCCTTGTACGTGGCGCCCGTCGGGCACACGCGCAGGCACGCGGGATTCTCGCAATGCTGGCAAGCTATCGGCAGATGCGAACGCGAGATACTAGGATACGTTCCCTGCACGCCCACCTCAAACTCACAGTTTTCGTTGAGCACGCGATTCCATGTCATGCCCATAGGTACGTTGTTCTGCATCTTGCACGCCATGGCGCATGTGTTGCATCCCGTGCAGCGGCTCAAATCGATGGCGATGGCCAACCGAGTCATCTAAATCACCTACGCTTTCTTCACTTCGATAAGCGTGTCATTGAAAGGAGTGACCCTCCCTTTGGCGAGCGCTCTTCCGCGAGGATTTGCGGCATCGTTGGTCACATTCTGCAGGTTTCCAGAAACCATATACTTATCCCAGATGCCTTCGATGATAACCGCCGTTCCCGGACGTACGGCTTCGGTGGCGACGCATGCGCATTGAAACGATCCTCGCTCGTTGAACGCTTCGATCACGTCACCCGACTCCAATCCACGCGCCTCCATGTCGATGGGATTCATTTCCAACGTCGGCTCGTAGTATTGGCGCAACCACGAAGCATCCATGAAGTTCTGATGGATGAAGTATTTCGATCGACGTTGCGTCATAACGAGAGGATACGCATCCCGCAGCGGATTGCCTTCGTATGCCTCATGCGGCGCTTCGTACTGGGGCAAGGCCTGTCCATATTCGACCAGGTCCTCGTAATACAAATCGATCCTCCCCGACGTTGTTTTGTAGGTCTGATTACTGTAACTGCGCGCGATTTCCGGTTGGTTCTTCAAGGCGACCACGCCGTTTCCTGCTACTACCTCGTCGAGCGTTATACCGGCGACGGCCTTGTCGGTCGCATTGTCCAATTGAAAACGCGCAAGCTCCTCCTGGCTCTTCGGAAGCGCATCCCCGTATCCCAATCGCTTCGCCATCTCTCGATCGATCCAAAAGTCCGTTTTGCTCTCAAACAGAGGATCGAGCACTTTTTGCTGCAAGAGCACATGTCCGCGTAAGGCTCGAAGAAAACCAATCTCCTCGTCGCCCTCGAAATGGGAGCACACCGGAAGAACGATATCCGCCCAATCCACCGATGGCGTATGCCATATATCTTGAACTACGACGAAATCAAGCCCCTTCGCCCATTCGTTTGTCCGGTTCTGATTACCCGCAATCTGCTGGAACGCGCCGTTCTGCACCCACATGAATCGGATACCGCTTTCCTCGTCGCGATAGTCGACGCTCGCTTTAGGCGCCGAAGCGACTTTGCACTCGGATGGCAACGGCCAGGAAGCAAGCTTGCCCGCTCCAAAAATCTTCTGGTAAGCGTTTACGTACGCTCCCGCCCCCCAACCGGGGATGTCAGTTCCGAACGAACCGACGAGCGTAGCCAGCAATACCGCCGCATGACCAGCGACATCCGCGTTGTAAAACTTCTCTCCACCGCCAAAGCCGAACGAGAGAATCGAAGGACCGCAGTTTGCATACTTATCGGTGATTTCAACAAGCACGTCTTCGTCAATGCCCGTCATTTCAGCAGCCCAG
>USJN01000250.1 GCA_900554945.1 uncultured Coriobacteriaceae bacterium
CGGTCTCTCTATCTTTTTAGGAAAGGGGTCGTCATGTCTTTCGAAACGCGCGAGCAAAACGAATCTTCGCAGCTTGCGGAGGAGAAGCCTTCGAAAGCGGGCGGATGGGCCATCACAGTTGTGGGCATCGTCGTTCTCGCCGTCGTGGTTTCCTTTCCGATGTGGGGGCAGATCTCGACGCTTTTCGGGCAGGCAACGCAAGGGGCGAATGGCTCGCCTGCGACAGAAACAGCCTCTGACCAGGGAATTACCGCTACCGTTGAATCATCGAAGGTGAGCGGCGCCACCTCGACGATCGTCGTTCGCTTCAGGGACGAGGACGGCAAAGGGCGCATCTCCGACAAGGTTGGCTTCGGGCATTATTCTGTGCAGGTCGGCACGAACCGCCCGTTCTCCACGATTTCGCTGCGCGATTACGACGCCGCGTTGGGCGAGGCATCCTACGCGATTGCGATAGAGGGCGATTTCGCGGGTAAGCGCGCGCTCGTCGACTTCTACAGTATCTCGTCGGGTCAATATAACTTCTACGTCGAGTTGATCGATGTCGACATCCTGCCCGTTTTGCGCGACGATGCGGCGGGAACATTCGGTCCCTTAGAAGGCGATCTCAACGGCTTCGGTGCGAAGGACTCAAACGGGTTCTCGTGGAAAAATGCGCTCACGACGAGCTCGAGCATCGGGGATAGCGAGCATCGGCCGCAGGGCGACGTGCTTGCGCCGAATGCTATTCACGTTGATCTGCCAGATGCCCAGGGTGCATACCTTTCGAACGTCGCGTACCGCGATGGGACGCTGTACCTGCAAGCGGCGATTCCCGTGGGCGATTTCGGCGAATGCATGCTCAGCGTGTTTGCGGAATCGCAGTTGACGGGCACATCCTTCGCGCGAAGCGGGGACTCGTTTGCCTATCTCTACACCGATGCGGAAGGCACGCGCCTGCAAATTTTCGAAACGCAGCTTGCGGTTTCGGAGAGCGACTTGGCAAATTGCCGACTGGGCGTAAGCGGCACGGGGAACCGAGGGACGACTAAGGGGTCGTGGCGCGTCGCATGCACGTTCGCGGAAGCGCAGCAGGATTCGAGTGCAGAGCCCGCCGCGGAGCCTGTTGCCATAGAGCCCGCCGCAGATTCCCCCGAAGCGCGCTAGATTCGCCACTGGTCGATAGGTGGCTTGTGGGGTGTCGCTTTCGGGGTAGCATAGAGTTCAAGCACGAAGTAATCCCAGACGAGATAAGGATGCGTGCGTATGCTCTATCGAGTTATCGATGCGAGCGAGCTTCCCTCGCTTGTGTCGGCCTTCTTGGAAACCTATGAGGTGATCGCCCCCGTCAAGAGCGGCATGAGCCATGCGTACTCGACGGTCGAGTCGTTCGAGGAAATCGCGCTCGATTACGCGACCACCATCACTCCGCTGAAGAAGCTCTTCTTGCCGGTGCGCGAGACGCTTCTCACCTTCGACACCGAGACCAACGACGTCACCGAATATTCGGAACCTGTCGTGCCGCGTGTCGTGTTCGGAGCCCATGCGTGCGACATCAATGCGCTCAACAGTCTTGACCTGGTGTTCCGCGATGGACCGTACCCCGATCCGTACTACACGGCGCGCCGCAACGCCACGCTTATCGTGGGCATCAGCTGCATGCCGACCGACACGTGCTTCTGCCATCTGTGGGGAAGCGACGAGGCACGCTTCGGCTACGATTTGTTCCTGCAGGATATCGGCGGGAAGTACCTGGTGAGCATCTCGAGCGTCGAGGCCGCGAACATCTTGGAGGCGGCGTGCTCTCCCCGCGAGGCGACCGACGAGGAGCGAGCGGAGTTCCGCCACGTCACTCGCCGTCGTCAGGAGGCCTTCAACAAGGAAATCCCCGACATCCAGGAAGTCGCCATGCTGATGGACGCCTTCCATTCCGACCCCTTCTGGGAGGAGCTCGGCGGACGCTGCCTGTCGTGCACCGCGTGCGCTTCGGCGTGCCCGACGTGCTACTGCTTCGATATCCGCGACGTGCGCACCCCCGACGGCAAGCACGGCTCGCGCGAGCGCGTGTGGGACTGCTGCACGAATCCGCAGTTCGCCGTCGTGGCGGGCGGGCACAACTTCCGACCCGACGGGCGCAACCGCGTGCGCCATCGCATGTATCACAAGCTCAACGGCTTTCTTGCCACGCACGACCGCATGCTCTGCGTGGGATGCGGGCGCTGCGTGCGCGCTTGCAAGGCCAACATCAATCCCATCGAGGTGCTGAAGTTCTTCGAGCGAAAGGGGGCAGACGATGCCGAATAACGTTGCAGCCTCCGCAATCGAGGTGCATCCCTTCCATGACGCCGGGTCTCCGATGACCGGCGCCGAGCGCATGGCCGCGAACCCGTATCGCCCGTGGCCGGCGCGCATTACGTCGATCACCGAGCTCACCGCGACCGAGAAGCTCTTCGAGTTCCGCCTGGTCGACGAGTGCATCCGCAACGCGTTCCACCATGAGCCCGGCCAGTTCGTCGAGCTTTCCATCTTCGGGGTGGGCGAGGCGCCGATCTCCATCTCGTCCTCGCCGTCGAAGAGCGGTTTCATCGAGCTGTGCGTGCGCCGCGCAGGCCGCTTCACCGAGGCGCTCCACAAAATGCAGTGCGGCGACATCGTGGGCATCCGCGGGCCTTTCGGACGCGGCTTTCCCTTCGAGAAGATGCGCGGCCACGACATTCTGCTTGTGGCGGGCGGTCTAGGCATCGCGCCGCTTCGCAGCCTTATCAACAACATTCACGACGAGCGCTCCGACTTCGGCAAGGTCACCATCATCTACGGCAGCAAGACGCCGCAGGAAGTGATGTTCCGCAACCAGTTCGAGATGTGGCGTCATCGCAAGGACTTCGATCTCTATCTTACGGTCGATCATGCCGACGAGACGTGGGACGGCGAGGAAGGCCTGGTCACTAAGCCGTTTGAACATCTCGAGATCAATCCCGACACCACGTTCGGCGCGCTGTGCGGGCCTCCGGTGATGTATCGGTTCGTCGTGCAGGAGATGCGCAAGAAGGGCATTTCCTACGACCACATCTACATGAGCTTCGAGCGGCACATGAAATGCGGCATGGGCAAATGCGGCCACTGCCAAATCGGGCACCAGTACTGTTGTATCGACGGGC
>USJN01000251.1 GCA_900554945.1 uncultured Coriobacteriaceae bacterium
TGTTCTCGAAAACCTACGGTTTAGCCCTTGACTTCATATAGCTGGTCTCCTTTCTACAGGGAAAAGCGCATGTACCAGGGAGGCCGAGAAAGCTGAGACCGGGTCGGGATTCGAGTCGGATTCCGGGCCCAAGTAACCAAATCGCCTCGCAAGCGCATGCGTTTTTCGCTTACATTGCACGGTAAAAGTTAGGGGAAGTACTTTTCGAGATTATTTCGGCGGTGAGAAATACGGGTTCTCAACCCGCGAAAGGCCGCGATGCGGTGCTTAGGGGCGGTCTCTTGACACGATTCGTCAGGTTCATTATTGTTGCCGTTGCAACTGTTGTCATGGCAACAATAAGCAAATCGAAAGAGGGTAACCGTTGTACATGTCGGACATTTCCATCATCGTACGGAAGATGCGCACCTTCGCCGAGCGGAACATGGCCCACAGGGGAATCGGGTTCCCCGAGCAGCTCGTGCTGATGAGCCTTCTCGCGAACGGCGAGTCGAATCAGGAGTCAATCGCAGCCGAGCACGGCATCGATCGCGGTGCCATCACGAAGACACTCGCGAAGCTCGAGGCAAAAGGCCTGGTGACGCGCAAGGTCAACAGCAAGAACAAGCGCGAGAAGATCGTGTGCGCAACACCTGAGGCAGCAAGCGTCTTCGACGAGATGCGCGCGTCGTTCGTCGAGCTGGACAACACGCTCTTTAGCGGCTTCACCCCCGAGGAGAAAGCGAGCGCCTGCGACCTCATAGCGCGCATGGCGGCCAACCTGCAGGAAATGGTTGCCGCACCCGTGAGCGCGGCAACCACGGGCGACGCACCTGCCGCCGCAAGCGCCTCCCCCGCCGACGCGGCAGCCACCGGAAAGGAGAGTCTTTAGTCCCATGACCCGCAAGAAGACAGAGGAGCAGGACATCGAGCCTGCTCAATCTAAGGATGGCTCGGACATCGAACCGCAAGCCCCGGCGGGCAATTCCCCCGCCAAAGCAGCGCCCACCGCCCGCAGCCAGGGGAAGGGCTACGCACTTGTCGCCGTAGTCTACCTGCTCGGCCTGTGCATGGGCGCGCTCGACATGGGCATCGTCAACCCCGCGCGTACCGTTATCCAAAACACGCTCAGCGTTGACGATAGCCTCGGCGTATGGATCATCACCATCTACACGCTCGCCTACGCCGTGTCGATCCCTATCATGGGCAAGCTTGCCGACCGCCATGGCCGCAAGGGGGTCTACCTCCTGTGCATCTTGCTCTTCGGCATCGGCTCGGCGTTATGCGGTGTCGCGCAGGATCTGGGCAACTTCTGGATCCTCATCGGCGCGCGCGTCATCCAGGCACTCGGCGGTGGCGGCATCATGCCGGTTGCAACGGCGGAATTCGGCACCGCGTTCCCCGAGGAAAAGCGCGGCATGGCGCTCGGCATCGTGGGCATGGTGTACGGCCTTGCCTCCATCCTGGGCCCGACGGTGGGCAGCGCAATCCTCGAGGTGTTCGGAGCAACGCAGTGGCAGTTCATCTTCTACGTGAACATTCCCATCTGCATCATCGTGCTGGTCCTCGGCGTCAAACGTCTCCCGAACGCGCAAGCCGAGAAGACGGGGTCCCTCGATGGCCTGGGCATTCTCATCCTCACGCTCATGACGCTCAGCCTTATGTACGGGCTTAAGAACATCGACTTCTTCGACTTCGCGACGTCGATCGCATCAACCGACGTATGGCCGTTCCTCGTGGCGTTCGTGGTGCTCCTGCCGCTGTTCGTACTGCGCGAGCGCCGCGCCGCCGACCCAATTCTCAACCTGAAATACTTTACCAACGCGAACATCGTCATCGCGTTTCTATGCGCGGTGATTTCAGGCATCGCCATGATGGGTACTATCTTCTTCCCGCAGTTCTGCGAGAACGCCATGATGATGAAATCGGGATCGGGCGGCTACTTCATCGCGCTGCTCGGCGTGGGCAGCGGCGTTGGCGCCATGATGTCGGGCAAGCTCATCGACAAGCACGGCGTGAAACCGGTGCTCGCGATGGGCTTCATCGGCGTGGCGATCGGCTCGATTTTCATGGCGTTTGTGGCCTGCACCTGGCCAAGCCTCCTCACCGTGTGCGCCACCATGATCATCACCGGCCTCGGCCTCGGCTTCACCATGGGCACGCCGCTCAACTACATGATGCTGGAGAACACCGACGAGAAGGAATCGAACTCGGCGCTGGCCGCGCTGTCCCTCGTCCGCTCCATCGGCACCGCGATCGCGCCCGCCATCATGGTCGCGTTCGTCGTGCACGCGAGCGCCTACCTGCAGGGCAACCTCATGGATGCGATGCCGAGTGAGGTGAGCGTCTCCGAACTGCCCCACGCCGCCGAGCTCGACAGCGAGCTTGCGAGCCTTCGCGAGACCGAAAATGGCGCGAAAATGCTCGAGGGTGTCGACATCCCGTCACTCGAGGACTATCGCACCATCGACGTGGGCATGGACAGCGCGAGCGGAGACGGAAGCTTCGAGATGAGCGACGAGACGCTCGAACAGCTGAAGAACTCCGACGTCACCACGGTGGTTTCCGCATGCAAGGCGCTCTCGAGCGAGATGTTCGACACCATGAAGCCGACGATCGAGGGCAACATCCAAGGCGGGTTCGACAAGGGCATAGCCTCGATGCAGGAGGGTCTGGACAGCATGGATGCCCAGATGAGCCGTGTGCCGGCACCTGCGGCAGCCGCCATGGCCGCCCAGCGTGACGAGCTGCAGACCGTCGTGTCGCAGATGGAGGAAGCCCGAGATGCCGTGCCCGCCATGCTCGACGAGGCGAAGGAGAATTACCTGACCGAGGTCGACAACGACGCCGCGGAGATTCAGAAGGCCTACCAGCAAACGATGAACAGCGGCTTCAAGGGCATGTCGCTGTTCGTGGCCGCCTGCTCGATCGTGGGGCTTGTGCTGCTCGTTCCCTATAAGGACAAGAAGAGGCTCGCACAAGCTGGGAAGTAAACGACCCGCACGTGGGACGCCGCCGCCCCGGTAGCGTCGCCGGGACGCGTTGTTCAGCGTCGTTGGGGTGCTCCACTCAAACGACAAAAGGCATCTTACGCGAAGCACCCGCGCCCATGGATAAAACCACGGGCGCGGGTGCTTC
>USJN01000252.1 GCA_900554945.1 uncultured Coriobacteriaceae bacterium
ACGAGAAAGCACACGTCAACGCACGTATTTTTCACCACTCGAAGAGACATTGCCACAACCTTTCGATAAGAGCGGTCCGCAGACTGACCCCAACGCGGAATGTACCCGCCGCGCCCGTGGACGAACGATCGTTACTTCTTCTTTCCCCCTTGCCCGGGAAGCATGCGATGAGCGTCGAACACGCCCTCGAGCCCGAGCAGCTTGCGCTGAACCGCGTCGATGAGCGAGATATCCGACACCTGGAACAAAAAGCGCATCTCGACCATGCCGTCGCGGTGCGAGATAGTGTTGCAGGACAGCACGTTCGCGCCCATGTCGGAGAGGACCACCGTGACGTCGCGCAACAGGTTCAAGCGGTCGATCGCCTCGATGTAGATCTCCACCTTGTAGGACGTGCTCGACGGCGCAGATTTCTCCCACTCCACCTCGATGATGCGCTCGGGGTGCTTCATGAGCTCCTCGGCGTTCGGGCAATCGGCGCGATGCACCGACACACCGCGGCCGCGCGTCACGAAGCCCAAGATCTTGTCGCCCGGCACCGGGTTGCAACAGCGCGACAAGCGCACGAGCACATCGTCGACGCCCTTCACGACGATGCCGTTCGAGCTGTGCGCTTCGCGGCGCTTCGGCGAGACGACGCTCGTGATCATGGGGGGCATGACACCGGGGCTCGTCTCGGATTGCCCGAGCGCGCCGGCCCGCGATTCCTCGTTCCCGTCGTCGACGAGCAGCTTTAACAGGCGATTGCCCACATGCTGCGGGCTTTCCTTCCCCGTGCCGATGTTCACAAGCATGTCATCAGGGCTTTTGTAACCCATGTGCTCAGAAATCGTCTTGATTGCACGCATCGAGTTGGCGCTCGAGATGCCGATGCCGTGCTTCTTCATCTCACGTGTCAGGCGGTCGCGGCCTATCTGCAAATCGTCCGAGCGGCTCGCCTTGCTGAAGAACCCGCGAATCTTGTTGCGCGCCGAGGGCGTCTTCACGATGTTCAGCCAGTCGCGCGAGGGCGTGGCGCTCTTCTGCGTGAGGATTTCCACGCGATCGCCCAGCTGCAGCTCGTAGGTCAGCGGGACGATGGCGCCGTTCACCTTCGCGCCCACGCAATGATTGCCCACCTCGGTGTGGATGGCGTAGGCGAAATCGACCGGCGTGGAGCCCGCCCGCAAGCTCATGACCTCGCCTTTCGGGGTGAACACGAACACCTCGGTCGGCGCTAGGTCGACCTTTAGGTCCTTCAGGAACTCGCGCGAGTCCTGCGTCTCGTCCTGCCAGTCGACCATCTGGCGCAGCCATGCCAGCTGCTGGTCGAGCGCGGCGTCGGCCTTCTCGCCCTTCTCCTTGTAACGCCAGTGCGCCGCCACGCCGTATTCGCTTTGGCGATGCATCTCCTCGGTGCGAATCTGCACCTCAAGCGGCCTGCCAGCTGGGCCGATGACCGTGGTGTGCAGGCTTTGGTACATGTTGAACTTCGGCATGGCGATGTAGTCTTTGAATCGCCCGGGCATCGGGTGCCACAGCGTGTGCACCGCGCCTAACGCCGAGTAGCAATCCTTCACCGACTTCACGATGATGCGCACGGCGATGAGGTCGTAGATCTCGGAGAAGCCTTTGCCCTTGTTCACCATCTTCTGGTAGATGGAATACAAATGCTTCGGGCGGCCCATGATCTGGCAGACGATGTTGACCTTCTTCATCTCGTCGTGCAGCGTGTCGATCACTTCGCCCAGGTACTGCTCGCGCTCGGCGCGCGACTCGGTGACCATGCGGCTGACCTGCTTGTATTTGTTGGGCTCGAGGTAGTAGAAGGAAAGGTCCTCAAGCTCCCACTTCACCGAGTTGATGCCCAGGCGGTGCGCGATGGGGGCGTAGATCTCGAGCGTCTCGCGCGCCTTGAAGATGCGGCGGTCCTCCTTGAGCGCCGAGAGCGTGCGCATGTTGTGCAGGCGGTCGGCCAGCTTGATCACGATAACGCGAATGTCTTTGCTCATGGCGACAAACATCTTGCGGATGGTGGCCGCCTGCTTGTCCGACAGGCTTTCCACCTCGATGCGCGTAATCTTGGTAACACCGTCGACGAGCGCGGCCACGTTCTCGTTGAATTCGGTTGCCACGTCCTGGTAGGTAACGTCGGTGTCCTCGATTGTATCGTGAAGTAGCGCGGCGCACAGTGTCTCGCCGTCCATGCGCAAGTCCGCCAGGATGATGGCGACCTCGACCGGATGGATGATATAGGGCTCGCCCGATTTGCGCGTGACGCCCTTGTGCGCCGCGTCGGCGAAGCGGAACGCGCGCTCGAGCATGTCGCGCTCGTCGTCGGTCAGGTAGCCGTCAGTCAGGCGCTGCAGCTCGACGAAGCGCTCTTCAGGGGTTTCCGTCGAGTGAAGCTCCCCCACCTCGGTGGGACGAGGCGCCACCGAAAACGATTTCTCAGGCGTATACGCGCGCCCGAGCATGACATCATCAACCGTCTGCTTTTCGGAAGACGACTTGAGCGATTCGCCGAGCATTATCTCGTCATCGCCGCCGTTGCGGCCGTTGGTGCTCATGTCAGTCCTCCTTTCCCTTGAAACTAAATCGTAGTGATTTCATTCTACTCGATTCGTCAAAGGGAAAAGAGACGCTTACGCAAACGCACGCATCAGGACATCAGGAGCTTTGAGAGTGTGCCGTCGACGATGCGACCATTTCCTCCTCGAACGCAGCGACCTCATCGTCGGTCGCGATGGTGGCGAAACCGTTGCGCGAGGCGTTGTAGAGCTCTTCATATGCGTTGAGCATCTTTTCATCTATCTTCCCAGCTGCAAAGAGGTTTCGAACATCCTCTATCATCGCATCTTCCGATTGAAGATTTTGCTCAGATGCCGGAACCGCGTCGCTTACAGGCATAACGGCAAGCGATGAAGAATCAACGCTCCCGATCTCGCTATTGGAAAAGGCCCCCGAAGCGCCCTTTTCCCAAATGCCCAACTTGTCGCCAAAAGAATAGTAGTGATTCCCTTCCGTATTCCCATCGAGCCCGTCGAGGACCCGGTAGAGAAAAAGCAGGTAGTCGGCGCCTTCCTCTAATTCTGGAGCATTATCGTTCACGACGGCAACCCGGTC
>USJN01000253.1 GCA_900554945.1 uncultured Coriobacteriaceae bacterium
GCGTTATGTCCATCCTCAAATTCTATCCAAAGCTTGTTTCCGGCGCTTTTCTTGGCTTGCGCCTCCAGAATCGGAGTGAGGCGCCGTGCGGTCCTGCGCGGCGAAACTCCCCCGTAGCAGGGGCGCTTTACCACTTTCGCGAGCGAGCGCATTTCCTGCGCCTCCTTGCGGCACGCGGCTTGCGCCTCCTGGACGCTTATCTCCTCGAAGCGAATCGCCCGCCCCGGCTTGCATTGTACGAGCTTGGGTATATCGACCGAGGCGACGGTGCCGATTTTGGCGTAGCCGCCCGTGGTTTGGCGGTCGGCGAGCATGATGATCGGGCGCCCATGGTTGGGAATCTGAACAGCGCCGAGCGCGATGCCGTCGGAGATGATGTCCGACCCGTTGACAGTCTCGATTTCGGGACCATCGAGGCGAAATCCCATGCGGTCGCATTTCGCAGTAGTGGTGTACGTTTCTTTGAAGAACGTGTTAACGCCCTGTTCGGTGAACATGCCTTCTTGAGGTCCCGGCACTACGCGCAAGACGATTTCGTCTGACGAGAAACCGTAGAAGCTGTCGTCTTTGAGCGCGTGCGAGCCCAGATTGTCCAGGAAGTCGACGTTCTTGGTGACGAAGGGCAGGTAGTCGCCCGCCGAAAGCGCGCGTCCTTCCCAGCCTCCGATACCGCACTTCAGGTTGGTCGATGCGCTGCCCATCACCTTGGGGACCGCGATCGATCCGCCCGCGATGGCGAGGTATCCGTAGACGCCGGTTTTCGGCGCGCCGAACTCGAGCACCGACCCGCGATGCACCATGATCGCGGCGTACATCGGGATGGCGGCGCCGTCCACGGTGGGCGAGAAGTTGCCGCCCGTGAGCGCGATGCACGTGTTGGTGGTGAAGCGCAGCGTGGGCCCCGCCAGGCAGAACTCGAGGACGGGCGCGTTCTCGCCGTTGTCGACGAGCAGGTTCGCAATGCGCGCCGCGCGCTTGTCCATCACGCCCGAGGGCGAGAATCCGCTGCCGAGGTACCCCCGCCGGCCGAGATCTTGAACGGTGGTGCAGATGCCGGGCTTGTTGACGGTTACACCCATAGCGCGTCCTCGTCTTCCTCTTCTTGCTTGGCTTGCGGGGCAGCGGCGTGCTCGCTCGCATTGCGCTCAGAAGCTTCGCAGCCTTCGCTCCATGCGGCCGAGCCCGCCGCCTGGTCGTTGTTGCTTTCGACCTGCGGGGCGACGATCGCGCCGTCGGCGGAACTACGCTCAGAAGCTGCGCAGCCTTCGCTCCGTCCCGCGGACGTCGCGCTCGCCTGGCCGCTGCTGAGGCCAACCTGCGGGACGGCCGGCCCCGTGGTCGAGCTGCGCTCAGAAGCTGCGCAGTCTTCGCTCCGCTCGCCGGCGGTGCAAGCCTGGACGGGGGTCGTCGCTCTTCCCTTGACGATCTCGCATTCGTAGGTTCCTGCTTCCACCTGGGTTTCTATCAGGCTGAACTCCTGCGCTGTGATGGGAACGAAGCGCAGGTAGTCGCCTGCGGCGTACAGGATGGGCGACTCGCGGTCGGGGTCGTAGGGGCGCACCGGGGTGCGGCCGATGATGCGCCAGCCGCCGGGCGAGGCGAGCGGGTAGATGCCCGTCTGCGCGCCGCCGATTCCCACGGCGCCCGGCTCGATGCGCGTGCGCGGCGTGGCGAGGCGCGGCGTGTGCAGGCGCTCGTCGAGTCCGCCCAGGTAGGCGAAGCCCGGCAGGAAGCCGAGCATGTCGATGAGGTAGTCGTGTCCCGAGTGGATCGCGATGACCTCTTCGACGCTCATCCCTGCATGCTCGGCGACGTCGGACAAGTCGGGGCCGAAGTCGCCCCCGTAGCAGACGGGGATCTTCACCACGCGGTGGATGCCGCCTGTGGTGGCCACAAGGCCGCGCAGCTTTCCGCGAACTTGGTTGGTGAGCTCGTCGTATCCGACGACGCACGGGTTGTAGACCACCATGAGCGAGCAGAACGTGGGGACGAACTCGATTACGCCGTTGATCGGGTCCGCTTCGAGCGTTTGCGCGGCGGCGCGGATGAGGCCGTTCGTTTTTTCCGAGATGACGTTGCCGAACTCGAGGTTGATGGCCGAGTCACCGGCCACGGTTATGTTGAAACCTGCCATATTCCCTGCTTTTCTCAGCGTTTGGCGCATAGTTCATATTTGTTAACATCAGGCGTTCGGACAATGCGCTACCCTAAACGACGCCCATGCAGGCCATGAGCGCAATTGCCTTGCTCAACGGAAATGTAGGGCATTTCCGTTGCAGGCCCGAGAAGGTTCAAAGGATTTTAACATACATGGAGAAAGTGCTTTTCGCAGCAGCGTTCTTTGTTGCCTATACGATACAAGCGGTCACGGGGGTCGCGGGGAACATCTTCGCGATGCCCGTCGGCACGCATGTGATGGGGCTTTCGAGCTCCGTCGCCGTTCTGAACGCCATGGGCTTCTTCGCGTGCGGCATGCTCGCCGTGCTCAATTTCAAGTACATCAATTGGCGCGAGCTCGTCAAAATGACCTGCGGCATGCTTCCTTTCCTGGCGCTTGGCATCTGGCTTGACACGGTGCTTCCCCTGCCGGTGCTCCTGCGCATCTACGGGGCGATCATCGTGTTCATCGGCATCCGCAACCTGCTGTCCAAAGAACAGCGCTTCCTGCCGAAATGGCTGCTCGCGATCATCGTCGCGGCGGCTGGTCCCATCCAGGGCATGTTCGTGTCGGGTGGGGCGTTCCTCGTTATCTACGCCGTTCAGAAGATGAAGGACAAGCAGCAGTTCCGCGCCACGCTTTCCGCGTTGTGGGCCATCCTGAACTTCCTGTATGCTCTGCTCGCCTTCACGCAAGGGCATTTCACGGGTGACGTGGTGCTCACCGTGGGCATCTGCATCCCCATCGCCATCGTGGCGAACATCCTGGGCCAGGTCATCCAGAAGCGCATCAGCCAGGAGAAATTTCTCAAACTCACCTACGTCTTGCTGCTGCTGGTCGGCCTCGTGCTGCTCATCACGTCCTAGCGGGGAGAAAAATCTCGGTTGCGATAGAGATTCTTGCTCGAAAATGACGAAATCTCTATTGCGATAGAGATTTCGCTTCAA
>USJN01000254.1 GCA_900554945.1 uncultured Coriobacteriaceae bacterium
GATCAAAAGCCCCGTGTCGGCCATATAGCACTTGAACGTTCCCTCGTCGGCGGTTGCCGCGAGGCCCACCGACGGGTCATCGACACCGATACACGTGGCGCTTATGCACGCATCCGCTAGCCAGAAGAAGGCGTCCGCATAGTCCCTGCTGCGCGCGTTGCTGTCAAGCGAGGATAGCACAAACTTCTTCTCATGGCGCGCCAGCTGGCCGGGCAAGGTCGAGAACACGCGACGGATGCGCAGCGCGTCGGTGCCGCCGAACTTCTCGATGTCGCCGCGGTACAGCGACAAGATATCGCGCTTCACCCTGTCCACTTTTCCGAAATCCTTTTCGGCAACATACGCATCAACCGCCTGAGGCATGCCTCCGACCAGCATGTATTCGCGGAAAAGCCGTTCCGCTTTGCGATGGATGGCCTCAGGCAGCGGGGTATTCCCCTCGAAAGAGGTGCGGATGGCCGCGGCGAGCTGATCTTCACCTTCCGCCCAAAGGAACTCTTCGAAGTTCAGCGGATTCAAGCGAAGCGCAGTCTCCTCGGAAGGAATGACGATGCCCTCCACGTTGCGCCGGATGGATATGAGCGAGCCGGTTTCGAGATAGTCGTATCGGCCGTCCGCAACAAGCTGCTTGATGAACTCCCGTGCAGGCGGGAAGCGCTGCACCTCGTCGAACACGATGAGGGAATCTCGGCGCGGCAGCGAAACGCCCGTGAACGCCTGCAGATACATGAAGAAGGAATCCACGTCCGCACGATAGTCGCGAAACAGCATCTTGAGGTCGTCGGACGCTTCGGAGAAGTCTATGACCAGATGGGCGGCGTATTCCCTTTCGGCAAACTCCCTTGCAAGCGTGCTTTTGCCAACGCGACGCGCACCCTCTAAAAGCAGAGCGCGCGTGCCTTTCGACTCGCGCTTCCAGCGAAGAAGATCGTCGTATGCATGGCGTTTGAACATGGTCACCCCTCGCTCCAATTGATGCCAAAATGTCATTCACGCACGAATGGCACGGTGTAACTTGCTCCGAATTTACACGAATGGCACGGTCAGCATGTGCAATATTATACACGAATGGCACGGTGTAACTTGCTTCGAATATACACGAATGGCACGGTTTCGTTGCGATTGAGCGAGGGCAAGACGTGCACAAAAGACACGAGAAAAAGGCCGCTTCCCTGGGGAAACGGCCTTTTGCAATAAAGCTTGGAGAAAGCGCGTCGGCAACTGCATCTCGCGTCACGCCGAAGCGCCCAATGCAAGGCGGCAGCCTCCGCCTCACAGCAGATGCGCCCTATACAACGGTAGGCGCTAATCCTGGTACATGCCGTGGCACTTCTTGAACTTCTTGCCGCTGCCGCAGGGGCAAGGATCGTTACGGCCGACGTTCGCGAAGGGGTCGTCTTTGTCCTTGACATACGTCGTGGGCTTCGGCGCGGCGGGCTTGGGAGCTGCTCCGGCCTGAGAGGCCTGCGCTGCTGCCGGCGCCGCCTTGATGTCGGACTCGGTGAGCGCGTCCTCGGGCTTCGAGTAGCTCAAACGGCCCTCGAGCGGATTTCGCTCCTCGGGGATGGGCTCCTGCTTCACGGCGATCTGCAGGCGCAGAAGCGTACGCAGGTAGTCCTCGTACATGCTGGCGGTCAGGCGCTGGAAGGCGGCGTACGCCTCGTTCTTGTACTCGACGAGCGGGTCGCGCTGTGCGAAGGCGCGCAAGCCGATGCCGGTTTTCAGGTAGTCCATCTCGGCGAGGTGGGCCATCCAGCGCGTGTCGATGATGCGCAACATGACCTGGCTTTCCAGGTTGCGCATCATGTCGGCGCCAAGCAGGTTCTCCTTCTCGGCGTAGATGCCCTCGAGATACTCGGTGAGCGCGTCGGCGACATTTTCCGGCTCGTCGTCGTGTTCGACCGACGCGACGTGGAAGTCGTTGTTGCCGGTCATGCCGGCAGCCCACGTGTCGACCGCCTTCACGTCCCAGTCGTCGAACGCGGCGCGCTCGGGGCAGTTCTCCTCCACCACGGCGGAAGCGGCGTCGGAGATGATGCCGGGAATGCGGCCGTTCATGTCCTTGCCGTCCAAGATGGAGTTGCGCTCCTCGTAGATAACCTTGCGCTGCAGGTTCATGACGTCGTCGTATTCGAGGACGTTCTTACGCGCGGCAAAGTGCATCGTCTCGACCTGACGTTGCGCGCTCTCGATCGCCTTCGATACCATGGACGCCTGAATGGGCTGGTCATCGGGCATGTTCGTCTTCTCCATCATGCTGGAGATGGAATCCATGCGGTTGCCGCCGAACAGGCGCATGAGGTCGTCTTCGAGCGAGAGGTAGAACTGCGTCGTGCCCGGGTCACCCTGACGTCCCGCACGGCCGCGCAGCTGGTTGTCGATACGGCGCGACTCGTGGCGCTCGGTGCCGATGACGCACAGGCCGCCCGCTGCGAGCACCTCCTCGTTTTCCTGCTTGCAGATGGTGCGCGCGCGAACGAGCGCCTCGTCGCGCTTCTCGTCCGACGGCGCGGGGGCTGCGTTCTCGGGGACCTCCTCGCCCTCGACGGGCTCGTCGTCGATATGGCGCGAGGGATCGAAGCCCCACTCGCACAGCACGTCCTCGGCGAGCACGTCGGGGTTGCCGCCGAGCAGGATGTCCGTGCCGCGGCCTGCCATGTTGGTCGCGATGGTCACCGCGCCCACACGGCCCGCCTGTGCGATGATGTGCGCCTCGCGCTCGTGGTTCTTCGCGTTCAAAGTCTCGTGCTTGATGCCGCGCTTGTCCAGCAGGCGCGACAACTTCTCGGAGCTCTCGATGGACACGGTGCCGATGAGGCAGGGCTGGCCCGCCTTGTTGCGCTCGGCCACGTCGTCGGCCACGGCGTTGAACTTCGCCTCCACCGTGCGGTAGATGAGGTCGTCCTCGTCTTTGCGGGCGACCGGACGGTTCGGCGGGATGGCCACGACCGGCAGCTTGTAGATCTCGCGGAACTCGGCGTCCTCGGTCATGGCCGTGCCGGTCATGCCGGAGAGCTTCTCGTACAGGCGGAAGTAGTTCTGCAGCGTGATGGTGGCCAACGTCTGGTTCTCCTCGCGCA
>USJN01000255.1 GCA_900554945.1 uncultured Coriobacteriaceae bacterium
AACGACTCCGCGAGCCTCGCTCGTTCATCCAAGTCGTTATGGGGCCTCGGCAGACCGGCAAAACCACGGCAATCAAGCAGGCAGTCAAAGCGGCGGGATTGCCTGTTCGAGTTGCGAGCGCGGATAGCGCAATCGAGCTAGGAGCCGATTGGATTGAACTGGAATGGCGCCAAGCGAGAAACATGACAGAGCGTGGCACAAAAGCGGTACTCGTCCTTGACGAAATACAGAAAGTCGCCCAGTGGTCGCAAACCGTCAAGCGGCTGTGGGATGAGGATAGCTGGAACGATGCTCCGCTTTTGGTGATTCTATCAGGCTCATCAAGCTTGCTTATCGGCAGTGGTCTTTCCGAGTCGCTGGCAGGAAGATATGAGCTTCTGCGTTCAACGCATTGGAGCCTGTCCGAAATGTCCGAAGCGTTCGGCTACAACCTTTCCGACTATCTCGAATTCGGTGGATACCCTGGTGCCGCGATTCTCAAGAGCGACGAAGACCGCTGGCGCGAATACATGCGAGACTCCATCGTCGAGTCAACGATCTCGCGAGACGTTTTACAGATGGAAAACGTAAGAAAGCCTGCGTTGATGCGCGCACTTTTCGAGCTCGGAGCGCAATACTCTGCGCAAGAGCTGTCGTATCGAAAGATACTCGGCCAGCTCGACGACAAGGGCAACACCGACACCATCAAGCACTACCTCGACCTCCTGTCAGGAGCAGGGATGATAAGTGGCCTGCAGAAATTCGACGACAAGCCTATAAGGGCAAAAGCCTCTTCGCCACGGTTGATGGTTCACGACCCCGCGCTCATGACCTCGATGTGGCACGGAGAAGGGAGCCTTCTCGAAGACCCAGATCTCTACGGACATCTGGTTGAGACAGCAGTTGGCGCATACCTTATCGCGCGCTCGGCGATAGACGGCTTCGACCTTTACTGGTGGCGCGATGGCGACTTGGAAGTTGATTTTGTCCTAAGGCGGGCGCGCAATATCACCGCAATCGAGGTGAAAAGCGGGCGCGTAAGCAAAAGCGGCATGGGCGCATTCTGCAAAGCCTATCCGAAGGCGAGCCCGGTAATTGTTGGCGATCGGAATACTCCCCTCAAAGACTTTCTACGGGGGAAAGTGCCTCTCTTTTAAGGTTGAATCGCTGGAGCAAAGCCCGCAGGCTACGGCTACCACAACTGTCTTGCATGCAATTCGCGTAGGGCGCCTATTCACTACCGCAAAACGCCTGACGTCGTCGCATACTTTCTCGCGAAATTGCAGTATTATGTAAATTCTTATCGCGCAACGGCGACACCGCCCGCGCAATAACTTGGTTGGGATTACCAGGGGAAAGGCACATATGGACTTCAACGCGTGGCTCATCGACGTCAGCGGGCAGATCGACGGCTTTCTGTACACCTACATCTTGCTCGCCCTGCTCGTCATCGTGGGCATCTACTACACCATCCGCACCAAGGCGGTGCAAATTCGCTACATCAAAGACATGTTCACCCAGATCACCGAAAAGAAACATGTCGAAGGAAAACGCTCCATCTCGTCGTTCCAGGCGCTCATGGTATCGACCGCGAGCCGCGTGGGCACGGGTAACATCGCAGGTGTCGCCACTGCTCTTGCCACCGGCGGCCCGGGCGCTGTGTTCTGGATGGGGCTTATGGCCATCGTGGGTGCAGCCTCCGCGTTCATCGAGTCCACGCTCGCGCAGATCTGGAAGGTTCGCGGCAAGGACGGCGAGTTCCGCGGCGGCCCCGCATACTACATCCACCAAGCACTCGGCAGCCGCGGGCTCGGCGTGCTGTTCTCCGTGTTGTTGATCTTGTGCTTCGCTTTCGGCTTCAACGGCCTGCAGGCGTTCAACGCCACGAGCGCGCTCGAGTACTACCTGCCCGGCGAGGCCATGCCGAAGGCCGCCATCGCGTCGGGCATCGTGCTCGCCGTGATGACCGCCGCCGTCATCTTCGGCGGAACGAAGCGCATCAGCGTCATCACGTCGATCGTGGTTCCTATCATGGCCATTGCCTACATCGCGATCGCGCTCTGGACGACCATCACCAACATCACCTGGCTGCCCCAGGTCTTCGCGCTCGTCTTCTCCTCGGCATTCGACTTCCAGTCGATCTTCGGCGGCTTCGCGGGATCGGTCGTCATGCTCGGCATCAAGCGCGGCCTGTACTCCAACGAGGCCGGCATGGGCTCCGCACCGAACGCCGCCGCCACCGCAAGCGTGTCCCATCCGGTGAAGCAGGGCCTTGTGCAGAGCCTGTCGGTCTACATCGATACGCTGCTTATCTGCACCTGCTCGGCGATGATGGTGCTCGTGTTCTACGTGCAGGACCCCGCAGCCGCCGCGAACCTCAACGGCATGCCGCTCGTGCAGATGGCCGTGAACAACTCCGTCGGCGAGGCGGGCATCCACTTCATCACGTTCGCCATCTTCGCGTTCGCGTACTCGAGCCTTATCGGCAACTACTTCTACGCCGAGAGCAACCTGCGCTTCATCAAGGGCGATAGCAAGGCGCTGCTCACGGTCTTCCGCATCGTGTGCCTGCTCGTCATCTTCTACGGCGCCACGAACAGCTTCGATCTGGCATGGAACTTAGCCGACATCTTCATGGGCCTCATGGCGATCATGAACCTCATCGCGATCCTGCTGCTCGGCAAATGGGCGCTTGCCGCGCTCGACGATTACTCGGCGCAGCGCAAGGCAGGCAAGGACCCCGTCTTCGTCGCCGACAGCATTCCCGGCATGCCGAAAACCGACTGCTGGCATCTTGAGGAGGTGCGCGACTTCGGCGAGCCGCCCGTGAAGGAGTACCTCGACAAGGCGATCGAGACCGATTACGTCGGCCTGAAATAGGTTATTCCCGAACTATCGGGAAACGGAAACATCCTTAAACGAAAGGGCTCCAGTTCTTATAATTTAAGGCGCATATTGCTCGCGCCGTATCAAGGGAGGCTGACAATGGATCGTGCAGAATTCATGGCTCTGGAGTCCTCGAAAAAGGCCGAAGTGCTCAACGCGCTTCTCGACGAGGGGAAAAACCAGAAAGAGGCCATGGGCGCCGTCGGCGTCACCAT
>USJN01000256.1 GCA_900554945.1 uncultured Coriobacteriaceae bacterium
GAAGAGCGCAAGCGGCTGTACTATCAGCAGGGGTATTGGACGGAAGAGACGCTCTACGACGTTTGGAACCGGCAGGCCCGGGCCTGCGCCGACCGCGAGTACGTCGTGGACGACCGCGGCAACCGCTACACCTACGCCTACGTGGACGACGCGGCGGCGCGCCTGGCTTCCTGGCTGAAGGACGTCGGCGTCGAAGAGGGCGACGTGGTCAGCTTCCAGATGCCCGTATGGGCGGAGTTCTGCATCGTGTACGTCGCATGCCTGAAGGCTGGGGCCGTCATGCACCCGCTGTCGCGCGCATTCAACGAACGAGACTTGCGCTACGTGCTCAACCAGGTGAAAAGCGCCGCGTTCATCTGCCCGGCGTTCTCGCGAGGATGCCGTTTCGACGCCCAGATCGAGTCCGTCGAAGCAGACGTCCCCTCGCTTAAAGGCGTCGCTGTATTCGATCGCGACCGGTCGGCCATCTCCACCTTTCCCCTCGTCGAGCGCATCCTGGAAAGCTACGAGCCGCTCAAAGAGAAGCCTCAGCGCACGACAGCCGACGACGCCGCCCTCATCCTCGCTACGTCGGGTACGACGGGCAACCCGAAAGCCGTCCTTCTCACGCACAACAACCTGCTGTTCTCGGAACGAGCGTTCACCGAAGAGCTGGAGCTCACGTCCGACGATGTCATGTTCATGCCTGCGCCGCTCAATCACGCCACCGGCTTCAACCACGGCCTGCTTTCCCCCCTGCTGCTGGGAGGAAAAGCCGTACTGCAAGAAAAATTCGACGCCGAAAGCGCGATCGACCTCATGAACGTCGAAGGTGTCACCTGGTCCATGGGCGCCACGCCTTTCATCTACGACTTGCTGGGAGCAATGGAGCGCACGGGCAAGCGCCCGACGAAGCTGCGCTTCTATCTGTGCGGCGGAGCCCCCGTCCCCGGAACGATGGTTCACAGGGCACGGGAGAAGGGCATCGTACTATGTGAAGTGTACGGGTCCACCGAAAGCTGCCCGCATGTGTACGTTCCGCCCGCCTACGCGCTCGGCTGGAACGGGAAGTTCTCAGGACGCCCCTTCAAAGGGATCGAAGTGCGCGTGGTGGACGAGCAGGGCCGCGACGTACCGACCGGCATGCAAGGCGAAGAGCTCTCGCGCGGACCGAACGTGTTCGTGGGCTACCTCGGCAATCCTGAAGCAACCGACGAAGCGCTCAGCTCGGACGGCTGGTTCGCAAGCGGCGACCTGTGCTCGATGGACGATCGCGGACGCATCCGAATCAACGGCAGGCGCAAGGAGATCATCATCCGAGGCGGTGAGAACATCAGCGCCGCCGAAGTGGACGAAGCGGTAACCGGATGTCCCGGCATCGGAAGCCATGCAACCATCGGCATGCCCGATCCGCGACTCGGTGAGCGCATTTGCCTGTTCGCCGTCGCGTCCGGCGAGGCGCGTCCCAGCGTGACCGACGTTGCGGACTTCCTAAAAGGCCGCAACGTGCAAAAACGCCTTTGGCCAGAACGCATCGAATACGTCGATCGCATCCCGATGACCGAAAGCGGGAAAGTCAAACGCAACTGGCTATCCGATATCCTCGCCGAACGCCTGCTATCGAACGAGCGCGCCCTACGCGACAGCTCGCTTGCAAGCACGCAGCCTGAAAGGGACGAACGATGATCGAGCAAAAGTACAGCGTCACACGCACGCGTGCCACATGGAAGCCCCGCATCGCCGACGACGACCTCCCCTTCTATCGCTGCCCCGAATGCGGGCGCGTGCTTCAGGGAATCGCAGGCAGCCTCCCGGGATCGTTTTCGGACGGCCTGCGCAATCCGATGGCCGAGCCCCCCTATGCGCACGACATGCAGGCCCTCCCGACATGCTGCGGGAGCGCGCTTGAGCGCATGGAGCTAACGGAACTCGATGCGCTGCCCGAGGGCATCGAGTTCGATTACCGCATCCTCGGGGGATTCAACAGCAACGCCGTGGAATGCTCGTGGCGCATCAGCGACGACCGCTTCCGCATTCAGTGGATAGCTTTGAAGACGTTCACCGGTTCGCAGCTGAAGTACGTCCTGCCGAAGAAGCGCTCTCCTTTGCTGTTCGCCTTGGCCGACGAGGACGCGTACGTGTATTGCGACAAGGACGTCTGCCTGGAATGCACGTTCATGTGCAAACGCGGGTTCGTCTTCTACGTAGGCGTCGAGGACATGCAAGACGGAACCCACCGCACGTCCGATCAAAATGGCGCGCCCCTCACGTCCCTCATCGTCCGCCTCCCCCTTACGAGAATGTCCCCGTACTGGGAATCGCGCCCTTAGGGGGCACGTAGTCCGACGTGAACTCGATGAAGCTCTCTACAGCGCGGCTTCTGAACGCATCGCGTTTATACACCATATAGATGCGGTGAAAATCCTGCGGGATGTCCTCTACGGGAATGATAACGATATCGCTGAACGACTTCAGGCCGATAGACAGCGTAGCCAAGCCAACGGCGCGCGGATCGGCCTGAACCATGCCCCCCAACGAGATCTCATCCTCATATTCCTGCACGGCCGACACGCCGAACTCCTCCAACGCGTCGTTGACGTTCTCGCCTATGGGCGTTCCGCGGCGATAGGTGTACACCAAGCGCCCGCGCAAATCCCCCAGCGAGACGCTTTTCAGATGAGCGATAGGATTCGACGGTGCAACGAAGGTAACCAGCTGATGGGACACCACGTGCTCGAAGCATAGATCGGGCTTGTTGGGAACCTTGGCCGTGAACGCCACGTCGTATTCGTCGCGTTCGAGCGCCTCCACCAACGGCGTCGAAAACCCCTGAAACAGGTTGAACTTCACCGTTTGCCCGTATTGGGCATGGTAGTCGCGCAACAACATGGGTAAATAATCGCCCTGCACCGTGTAAATGGCGCCGATGTTCACCGTACCGCTCAACTTGCCGTTGTACTCCTGCGCCAGAGCCACCCCTTTGTCGATCTCGCGCAAGCCGCGCTTGACGTGTTCGGCAAAAGCGCGACCGAGCGGCGTGAGCTTCATGCGACGCCCTTCCCTCTCGAACAAGGGAGCCCCCAATTCGGCCTCGAGC
>USJN01000257.1 GCA_900554945.1 uncultured Coriobacteriaceae bacterium
GGCGATGCTGCGGTGTCGCTCGCGGGCGAGCAAACGGGAATCGAGGCGGTGCCCTCATGGTTCGAGGAAGAGCTCTTCTCGCTCGGCGGGGCTAAGTCGGTGCGGGTTTCAGGCGGGGGCGGGGTCGTCGGATTCTCGTGCGCAAATTCGGCGAAAAGCGAGTTCTCGCAGATAGAGGGCGAACTTACGCGCAAGGGTTGGGTCGAATCGGAAACGGGCATCGAGGGGTGCTCGGTCTTTGTGAAGGAAGGGGGCGTGTGTCTGTGGACGATGGTGTCGTGCGTGCCTATGGGGGAGGGCTCAAGCGTGGTCGTGCAGTGCGCGATAAGCGAGGATTGAGGTCGGGCGATCGCGCCTGGTCGCGGCTTATGGTGGCGACGGATGGCCCGTCGAGGGCGCGCGGGCTGCTTTTGCGGCGCCGGTGCAGCGAGCCTTTGATTCTCATACCGTGCAACGACGTGCATACCGTCGGCATGGTTCGAAAACTCGACATCGCGTTCGTCGACCGCTGCGGCGTGGTGCTCGAATCGTATCGCGCAGTGGGCCCGATGAGGCGTCTGCGATGTCCTCGTGCGGTGGCGACTATTGAGCGCTTTGCCGAATGCGGGGCATGGTTTTCGGAAGGGGATCGCGTGGGGCTTGTTGCCTACGCGGCGCAAAGAGAGCGGAAAGGACCAACAAGATGAAAGTGTGCCCTGTGTGCAAGGCGCGGGTGTTCGACGATATGGACACCTGCTATGGATGCCTGCATCGATTTGATTCCTCCGATGCCGAAAAGGCGCATGGGGGCGGGTTTGAACCAGAGGAGCCGCCAGGTTATTCGGGAAAAGCCCGCGACTCAGCCGAGGCCAAGGGGAAAAAGAAAGGCGCACGCCCTGTGGACGTGCGCCAAGAAGGCAAAGCGGATGCGAAACCGGCTGCGCGGGACCTCGTACTTCATATCGCGGTGCCGGAAGGCGCCGCGGGCGTGCGGGTTGCCGTCGATTTTGCGGAATGTGCCTCAGCTGGGCGGACGAGAGCCGCCGATGCCTAGTCGACGAGACGGTGGAATTCCTTCTCGGCTGCTTCCTGAACGCGCTTGGCGATTTCAAGATAGGAGTCGAGGAGCTTGTTACCCTCGTCGGTAAGGCTGCTTCCGTGGGCGCCATCGCGATTGAGCAGCTGGATTTCCAAGGCTGCTTCGGTTTCTTTGATGATGCGCCAGGCCTTGCTGTACGCCATGCCGATGCTCTTCGCGGCGGCGTTCAGCGAGCCCTTCTCGCGAACGCCGAGGCACAAATCGGCGATGCCGCGGCCGAACACCGATCCGCTTTCGGAGTCCGGGTTCTTGATAGAAAGCCTGATGGACGGAGTGAGGTTGGTGAGCTTGCTCATGGGTTCCCCTTTTTCGACGGTTCCTGCTTGCCTGTGGGTTTCTGATTGCTAGTTCGTTTTGCCGAGGAAAGCCGCTGCTGCGTGCTCGATGTCCTCGGTCGAGTTATCGATAACCTCTTCGAAGCGCACGTGCGCCGCGTCGAGGGTTGCCAGGTTGGCGGGCACGTTGTGCTGCCCGGTCTCGTCGGCGATCAGCTCGTTGAGCTGGCAGCCCGAAAGCGCAGCAGCTTCTTCGGGAAGCGGCTCGCCGGGCGCCATGCCGTGAAGTGCGCGATACACGTTGTCGCCGAACTTCGCCCAATGGGCCGTGCTTGCAATGAGCACGGGATTTTCGCCGCGCAGCTGCTCGGCGACCTTGTAGGCGACCGCGGTGTGCGGGTCGATGAGATAGCCGTTGGCATCGAAGACCTCCTTGATGGTGGAAAGGCAGGTCTCGTTGTCGACGGAGTCGGCCGCAAACTCGCCGCGCACCGCAGCAAAAGTGTCGGCATCCACGCGGAAGCACTTCTTCTCTCGCAGATCGGACATCCAGCCGCGAACCGCCTCAGCGTTGCGTCCGGAAAGCTCGAACAGCTGGCGCTCCAGGTTGGAGGACACCAGGATGTCCATCGACGGCGACGGCGTCAGTGCGAAGTCGCGCTCGGAGATGTCGTAGGTGCCGGTGTTGATGAAGTCGGTGAGCACGCGGTTCTCGTTGCTCGCGCAGAAGAGCATCTCGATCGGGGTGCCCATGCGCTTGGCGTACCATGCGGCGAGGATGTTTCCGAAATTGCCCGTGGGGACGCAGACGTCGATCGGCTTGCCGGCTTCGACCTTGCCCTTCGCAACCAGCTCGGCGTAGCTCGAGATGTAATACACGATCTGGGGCATAAGCCGTCCCCAGTTGATGGAGTTCGCGCTCGATAAGGTCACGTTGTGCTCGGAGAGCAGCTTCTCGGCGTACGCCTCGTCGCCGAAGACGTTCTTCACGCCGGTCTGGCAGTTGTCGAAGTTGCCGCGCACGCCCCAGACCTGCACGTTGTCGCCGGTGGTCGTGACCATCTGCTTGCGCTGGATGTCGCTCACGCCGCCATCGGGGAACAGCACGCCGATGCGCACGTGCTCGGCGTTCTTGAAGCCTTCGAGCGCGGCCTTGCCCGTGTCGCCCGAAGTTGCCACCAGGATAAGGAAGTCGTGGTCGAGCTCCCCGCGCTCGCGGAGCGCCTCGGCGCTTGCAGAGAAGAAGCGGGGCAGGCATTGCAGTGCCATGTCCTTGAATGCGCTCGTGGGGCCATGCCACAGCTCGAGCACGTGGGTGTTCTCATCGAGCGAAGTGATCGGGCAGATGCGCTCGTCGTCGAACTGGTCGCCGTAAGCGCTCTCCATGAGCGCCTCGATGCGCTCGGTCGGCAGGTCGACGCCGAAGGCGCGGTAAACCGTGGCAGCGCGCTTGGAGTAGGGCATCTCTGCCAAGTTGCAAATCTCGTCGATCGAAAGTGTCGGCACGTGAGCAGGGACGTAGAGGCCGCCTCCATGTGCCAGGCCGTCAATGACCGCCTTCGTGAAGGGGACGGGGTTGCTCACGAGGCCGCGCGTGTCGGAATAGAAGTTCTCGTTTACACCTGCAGCCGGGGCGAAGCTGTCTTTCATATTGCAACCTTCCGCGTTCAGATAAGTCATGCTTACTATACTATCTGCGAAAACATCTTAAAGGGAAA
>USJN01000258.1 GCA_900554945.1 uncultured Coriobacteriaceae bacterium
AACCACGACCCTCGTCAGTACATCGACGAGGAATAGGAGGTTGCGGTGGCTTATCAGCCGCCACAACGGGCCGACGCTGCGCGGCGCTCTGGCGAGTGCAGCTGGCGCTCCAAAGATTTCTTGCGTACCGAAGTACGCGTCGAAATCTTTTCACGCCAGCTGCACTCGCCAGAACGCCGCTCGCTGACGCTTCGGCGATAGGGGAGATTTCCATCTCTCGCGGCCCGTGGAACGGGCCGATGTTTCAGACCAGATAGGACGAGATTTTGCGTACTTTGCATAAAACGGGGGCACTGTGCCCGACGTGCCTGAAGGAGCTGCCGGCGGAGGTGTACGCCGACGACGAGGGGGTCGTGTGGATGACGCGCGCGTGCCCCGAACACGGCAAGCTCGACACGCGCATGTGGCCCTCCGCCGAGCACTACGAGTGGCTGCTCTCCGAGGCGTTCGAGAAGACCAAGCCGCAAAACACCATCCCTGTGACGGACAAGTGCCCGTTCGGGTGCGGCACCTGCGCGCGCCATGAGCGCCGCGGCACGCTGCTCGAGATCGAGGTCACGCGCAACTGCAACCTGCATTGCCCCGTGTGCTTCATGAGCGCCGAGACCGGCGAGGGCGACCCGACACTCGATGAGATCTCGGCGATGTACGACGTGATCGCGAACGCGGTGGGAACCGACGGCGCGGTGCAGATCACCGGCGGCGAGCCCACCTGCCGCAAGGATCTGGTCGACATCATTTACATGGGTCGCGAAAAGGGCTTCTGGGGGATCGAGGTCAACACGAACGGCCTTGTCATCGCGAACAAGGAAGGCTATCTCGAAGACCTTGTCGCTGCGGGCCTCACGGGCGTGTATCTCTCCTTCGACGGCCTCACGGGCGATGTGTACAAGGGCACGTGCGGGCGCGACATCCTTGCCACCAAGCTCAAGGTGATCGAGCGCTGCCGCGAGGTTGGCATCCAGGTGGTGCTCTCCGTCGCGGTCGTTTCCGGCCTCAACGACGACCAGCTGGGCGACCTTCTGCGCTTCTCGCTTGAGAACGCCGATGTCGTCGCTGGCTTGGCGCTGCAGCCTGCCTTCACCTCCGGTCGCTTCGACGCCGAGCGCGCCATGCCCATGAGCGCAGGTGACGTCATCTTCGATCTGGCCGAGCAATCCGACGGCCTTCTGCGCGTGGAGGACATCTGGCCGCTCGGGTGCTCCAACCCGCTGTGCGACACCGGCGTGTTCCTGGTGCACGGCACCCCGCCCGAGGGCGTGCCCGCGCATCCGTCCGGATTCTATCCCGCGACGCGCGCGATGACGACCGAGGAATATCGTGAGGGCTACAGCCCCGACAGCCCGCAGGGCTCGGTGTTCTTGGATATCCTCTCCAAGAAGGGCGTCGAGGTGAAAAGCGGCCTGTCGGTCATCATCATGAACTACATGGACGCCGTCTCCATGGACACGCAGCGTCTGCGCGAGTGCTCCATGATGGTCACCGTGCCTGATGGGCGTGCCATTCCGTTCTGTTCGTACCACCTGACGGATTCATCGGGACGACGCGTATATCCGCCTTGGTGTAAGGAAGAATTGCGGTAGCGAACATGGACACTCAAGATCAGATCGCGTTGTGGGACGCCTCCAACGACGCGAGCGAGACCGTTTATTCGGTGACTAACGATGCATCGCGCTGCGTGAAGTGCGGCCTGTGCATCGCGTTTTGCCCCTGCAATGTTCTCGAGGCGAACGAGGAGGGCTATCCCTTCGCGGCGCACATCGACAACTGCGTGGGGTGCACTACGTGCGCGGGCAACTGTCCCCAGCGTGCGCTCACTGTTGAATGCGAGGGGGACGCAACGTATGACCCCTTCGCGGACGAGCCGCGCGCCGAGCCGATCGACTCCGAGCTTCACCGGCACTATGCCGAGCTGGAGCGCGCCATCATGGACAAGCTCGACCTTCGCTGGCGTCCCGTTGCGGTGAGCCTTATCGACAAGGACGAGCTCCTTCCCGACGTTCCCATGCCCTCTGAAAACCTGCGTTTTTGCCAGGCGATGATGGCGGCGCGCCGCGGGGCGAGCATCCTTATGCCGCCGTTTCGCCATTCGTGCCCTGATGGCACGTCGATTTTCGGCATGACGGGCGTCCCCGAGAAGCTGGCGACGGGCGAGATTTACGTGCTCTTCCACAAGGTGGTGAACGCGGAAGCCGCTGCGCGCATGGTGCGCGAGCGCCCGACGCTTCCACCGCATAGCCGCCGCGCCACCTACGTCGCACCGCTTTCGAAGACGGTGCGCAAGCCCGAAGTGGTCGTGTTCACCGGTACGCCCGAGCAGATGATGTGGCTGTGCATGTCGATGAGCTACTACAGCGGCCATCGCTTCGATTTCCATGCATCGGGATTTAACTCGATGTGTGTGGAAGCGGTGCTGTATCCCCTGATGAAGGAGGAGCCGAACATCACGTTCGGTTGCTACGGCTGCCGCGCAGCAACCGATATCGGCGAGGACATGATGTTCATGGGAATCCCGACCGATCGCTTGGAGACGGTGGCGCAGGGGTTGACCGAGCTTTCGCTGAAGGCTATCCCCCATTCGCGCATGAAGATCTACGTTCCGCCCATTATGTAGCGTAAGGCCAGGTCATGAGCGATTTATTTACGCTACGCCCAGCGCGTGAGGGCGACTGGGAACTTATCAACTACTATGCGTATCGCGAGGGGATGGATGCCATTCCCTCGCTTGAGAACGTCACCGTCGCGGCAAACGGGGACGATGACTGCGTGGGCTTTTGCCGCCTGGCGTTCAGCGAGGCGGGAATCGCGCACGTGAATCCCGTGGTCATAAACGAGCAATGGCGCGGGTACGGCGTCGGGCGGGCGCTCATCGACGATGCTCGAGCGCATCACGATGAGATTCGCCTGGTGGCGCGCGGGAAGTCGATTGGGTTCTATCGCGTTTTGGGATTTACCGAGATCTCCTGGGACGATATCGCCCCAGGTGTGACGGAGGAATGCGACGGGTGCCCGCTCATCGAGGAATGTGGTCCGCTTCCCATGGGGTGGAAGCGCGAGGGTGCGTAAGG
>USJN01000259.1 GCA_900554945.1 uncultured Coriobacteriaceae bacterium
CGCTGCAGCGCCGGGCCCTCCTTTATCGCCTGCGCTTCCCCTACAGCCTGCGCGTGCTCGCTGCCAGGCCGCCCAGGATGAAGTTGTCGATCGCCGCCTGCGTGCGCGCCCACTCCTCAGGGCTCGCATTGATGCAGCGGCGCACCGCAGAGAGGCACCCGCTCGACTGGAAGTACAAAAGATCGGCAAGCTCCCCCTCGCTTAGGTCGCAGATGCCCTGCATCGCGCGCAGATAGACGCCCTTTTGGCTCTCGACCATCTTGTCAAGGACGACGCGCGTGAGGCTCTCGTCCAAAAAGATGCCCGCGTAGTGCTTGTTTTCGCGCACGAACTGGCAAAACGGCATATCGCACCCAGAACATGCACCCGCCGTGCGTATCTCGCGCGACACGAGATGGCGAGCAAGCGAGCTCGACTGCGAAAAGGCGTCGTCGAGCACCTCGTCGAGCACCTCGGTCATGTTGCGGTAATGGCGGTAGAACGTGCCGCGCCCGATTCCCGCGCGCTCGCAGAGGTCGGTCACCTTGATATCGGCGAGCGAACTCGACTTCTTCAATTCCAGAAACGCCTCTTTGATGAGGCCCTTCGTGAAGAGGATGCGGCGGTCTACCTTCGGCGCTGCCGCAGGCTTAGCACCTGTCCGCGACCTAGCGACAGGTTGCTTTTCAAGGCGGGCCGCCGTCTTCTCGCTCGTCTTCTCGGACATAGCGCTATTTCTCCGCCGTCTTCGATGACGCCTTGCGGGTCGAGGGCTTCTTGGCCGCAGCCTTGCTCGTCGCCGCCTTCTTTGCGGCAGGCTTCTTCGCAGCGGTCTTCTTCCCCTTCGACGCCGCCTTCTCCGCGTCGTCCTGCTCCTTGCCCGGGCAGTCGAAGTTCGGGCAGAGCTTCCACGGTCCTCGAGCAGTCGTCACGATCACAAGCGGCGCGCCGCAATGCTCGCAGACCTCGTCGGTGGCAGTGAGCTTGCCGTACTGGGGCAGCGGGTAGCCCACGCCGCACTCGTCATGGTTCTCGCAACGAATGAAGCGCTTGAGCGTGCGCGGGTTCTTCTGCGCGATGAGCTTCGCCTGCTTGCCGGCGGCCTTGCACACCGGGCACTCGCCGACGACCACATCGGGCTCTTTGTTGGTCTCGCAGTTCGGGTCGATGCAGATGACGCGCGGCTTCGACCGGAAGGCCGTCACCTTCACCTGGGGCATCCCGCACGTGGGGCACAGCTCCTCCATCGACTCGATCTTGCCCTTCGGGAGCGGGTAGGTCACATCGCAGTCGGGCCATCCAGCGCATCCGATGAACATCCCGCGCGTCTTCTGCGAGGCGCGAATCTGCAGGTCCTTGCCGCATTTGGGGCACTTGCCCACGTACGCGTCAGCGGCGACGGCATCGGCAAGGGCGTCCTTGACTTCCTCGGAATGGGGCATGAGGTCTGCCAGCTGCTCGGAGAGCAGGTTGCGGGAGTTCATGACCACATCTGCCTTGGTCTTCTGGCCTTCGGCGATGTTGTCCATCTCAGCTTCGAGTTCCGCCGTCATCTCCGAGTGGGTGATATGCGGCGCAAACTTGTCGAGCGCGTCGCACACCGCCATGCCAAGCTGCGAGGGCTCGATAGGGTCGTTCTGAATGTACTTCACCGTGTAGAGGCGCTCGATGATGCTGTGGCGCGTGGACTTCGTGCCGAGCCCGAGCTTTTCCATCTCCTGGATGAGCTTGCCCTGGCTGTAGCGGGCGGGCGGCTCGGTCTGCTTCTTCGTGCAGGTGGCGCCGTTGAAGGCGATTTGCTGGCCCTCGGCGAGCGCAGGCAGCTGCTCGTCTTTCTTCATGCCATAGGGGTAGATGGCGCGATATCCCTCGTGCACGAGGACGTCGCCCTTCGCGGCGAAGTGCTCGCCTGAGATATCGAGCGTGACCTTGGTGCCCTCGACGACGGCGGCTTCGGAAAGCGTCGCCAAGAAGCGGCGGGCAATCAGGTTGTAGAGCTTGTACTCCGCAGGTGGCAAGTCGTCGGGCGTGACCATGGCCGTCGGGTAGATCGGCGGGTGGTCGGTCGTCTCCTTCTTGCCGCGGGTTGCCGTAAGCGGCCCCTTCGCGAGCAGTTCCTTGCAAAACGGCGCGTAAGCCGGGTTACCGGAGATGGTCTTCACGACCTCCTCCAAGTCGAGCGAGCTCGGGTACACCGTGTTGTCGACGCGCGGATAGGAGATATAGCCGTCCATGTAGAGGCTCTCGGCGAGGCGCATCGTGCGTGCAGGGGAAAGGCCCTCCGTCGACGCCGCGGTCATGAGGCTTGTGGTGTTGAAGGGAACGGGCGGCTGCTGCTTGCGCGAGCGCTTCTCGATGGAGAGCACCTTCGCGCTTGTCGCCCCCTCGACAGCGGCCATGGCGGCCTTCGCCTGCGCCTCGTCCTTGAAGCGCGCCGTGGCGTGGGGCGCCTCGAAGGCAAGCGGGCCCTCGCCTGGTGTGGGGCCGGTCTTCTCGGCGGCGTCGAAGGCGCCCTTGATCACCCAGTAGTCCTCGGGGACAAACGCCAGACGTTCGCGTTCGCGCGCCACGATGAGGGCGAGCGTCGGCGTCTGCACGCGGCCCGACGAGCGCACGTTGCCGTAGCCCGCGAACTTCACGAGGGTGAGATAACGCGTGAGCACCGCGCCCCAGATAAGGTCGATATCCTGGCGCGATGCACCGGCGGACGCCAGATTGACGTCGAGCTCCACGAGGTTGGAGAACGCGTGGGTGATTTCCTCCTTCGTGAAGGCGGAATAGCGGGCACGCGAGACGGGGGCGGTAGGGTTCACTTCCTGGATGCACGAGAGCGCATCGGAGCCGATGAGCTCGCCCTCGCGGTCGAAGTCCGTCGCGATCACGATGGAGTCCGCCTTCTTGGCGAGGTTCTTCAAGCTGCGGATGATTTCCTTTTCCTTAGGAAGCTTCTCGATTGGCGCGTAGACCAGGTACGGCAGCGCGTCCATCTTCCACCCTTTGAGCTCCACGCCGTCTTCGGTGAAGGGCTTTTTCTTCTTGAAGGGGGGCTTGGCCAGGCTTGCGGGCACATCGGCGGG
>USJN01000260.1 GCA_900554945.1 uncultured Coriobacteriaceae bacterium
ATAAACTCAAGGCCCCGCTTCGGCGGGGTCTTTTGTATCTCAGGCTTTCCGTTTCCTCCGCGATTCAATTGAACACCCCCGAGCGGAACGAGAGGTGAAATTCAGCGTCGACGGGCTTCGCTACGATTCGAGCACGTCCCCGTTGCGCTTGACGAAAATCGCCTTGCGGATGGCAGGATGTTCTCGCGCGAAGGCGAGCCCCCGTACGGTGCCGAGTGCGAGCAAGGTGGTGGAATACCCCTCGGCGTCGACCGATCGGTTGGCGATAACGGTTGCTCCTGCGGCGTCGGTTTCCACGGGCATCCCCGTTTCGGGCGAGAGGATATGGTGGTAGAACTTCCCGTTGACCTCGCAACAGCGTTCGTAGATGCCGCTCGTCACCGCGGACGCGTCGCGAAGCGGCACCGCTCCCACGATAGCGCCCTCGTTGATGGGGTCGCGGATTCCGATATTCCACGCTGTGCCGCCGGGCTTTTCCCCGTGCGCTACCACGTTGCCTCCCAAGTTGATGAGGAAGTTCTCCAGCCCCGTTTCGACAAGGGCGTTCATGAACCTGTCGGCAATCCAGCCTTTGGCGATGCCTCCGACGTCGACCGCAGCTTGCGGGTCGGCGAGCTGGGCGAAATGGCGCCCGCCTTTTTCCCATACGCGGACCCCGCGCCAGTCGACATGAGCGACGGCTTCGCGAAGCTCATCCTGCGAGGGAATGATCGCGCGCCGCAGGTCCCACAGTTGCACAGCTGCGCCCATCGTGATGTCGAAGCGCCCGTCGCTGTCGGCGCAGTAGGAAAGCGCGCACCCCAAAAGGTCGGCCGTGTCGCGCGAAATCTCGATAGGGATGCCTTTCGCCCTGTTCAGGCGTGAAATATCGGAATGGGGAAGCGTTCTTGAGAAGAGCCGCTCGAACCTGCGCGCCCCCTTGCGCACGCGCTCGAAAGCAGCGAGGCAGGCTTGCTCGGGTGCGAACGCCTGCAGCGTGATTGCGGTGTTGAACGCGAGGAAGCGCTGTGCGACCATGCCTGCCTCGTTGGGGCCGCTTGTGTCGAGGAAGTCTTCTTGCGGAATCGCGTCTTGTGCGATGCCTGCTTCATTCATGCTATGCGCGCTCCTTGCAATGTGCGACGGCGAGGGAAAGTGCCAGCTCGCAGGTTCCTTTTGCAATCTCGGTGGCTCCTCGTTGCGAAAGCTCGCAGCCTGCAGCCGCCAGGCAAGATGCGGGAACGATTGCCTTGCTCGTGAACCGATTCATGGTTGCATGGTAGCAAACTCTTGTGCTCCCTTGCCGCCACGCGATCTGCCTGCGCGCAACCACGCCCGATAAAAAGGTATCCCGCTCGCTTTGCGCTTGGGTGCTCGCGTTCGGGTCGCTTTGCTCGCCCCTGGAGTCGCGTTCGGGTTCGTTACCTATCCTTTCGCAAGATTGCTCTGCTCTCGCGACGTTTCTTCGTATGCTTCGGGTTTCTTGTGCGCTACACTGTTCCCCATGAAAACGGGGCAATTCAAACAAACGAGGGTGCGGAAATTGACCGCAGACGAGCTGGCCGAGATCGACCAGGCGGCTTCTCCTGCGCTCAGCATGCTTTCGCGCTGGGCAAACAAGAAGATGCAGTGCGCGCATTGCAAGCGCTGCACGCTTCGCTGCGAGGTGCTCAAGGAGCCTGGCCTCGATGTGGGCACGGTCCAGGAAGCGTACGACCGCGTCATGTCCCTTCCCGCAGACGAGCGCCCCGCCGCGGTTGCCGAGCTCATGCAGTCGAATTACGACATGTACCACGCGCTTCGCCGCTGCTGTTTCTGCGGTTACTGCACGGCGGACTGCGCGGTTCACATGCTCGCTCCCGACCGTATGCGCGACTGGCGCGAGCTGTTCATGCAATCGGGGCTCTACCAGCCCGAAAAGCTCACGATGGTCGACAACGAATGGCACATCTTCAGCGCCTACCGCGCCATCTTCGGCATCGGGTATCCCGAAATCGTCGCACTGCGCGATGCGGCGGCGTACGAGCCGGGAACGTTTGACACGGTGTTCTTCCCCGGGTGCTCGCTCGTGAGCTACGCGCCCGATCTGACCCGCCGTGTGGGCGAATGGCTTACCGCCGCGGGATTCAAATGGTGCATGTCCGACGACTGCTGCGGAAGCCCGCTCATGAGCGCGGGCTTCTTCGATCGCGCCGCGGCGCATCGCGAGAAGATCTTCGAGCAGATAAAAGCCGCGGGCATCACGCGCATGGTAACCGTTTGCCCTGGTTGCGGTGAGGAATTCGCCGAACTTATGGCCGACGATATCGATATCATCCCGCTGCCCGAGCTCATCTTGGAGCGCGGTCGCGAAATGGAGCGCACGGCAGGGGTCGCACTGCGCGCCGATGGCATGCCGGAAGACGTTGACGCGGCGGTTCGCGCAGCGGGCCTTTCCCCTTCGAACGTGCCTTCCGCCACCGTGTTCGATTCATGCCACGACCGCCACGACGGGCGTCATGGCCGGGCGATTCGCGGCGTGCTGCGTCGCTATATACCGCAGGTCGAGATTCGTGAGATGGACGAGCGCCGCAAGCAGACGCTGTGCTGCGGGGCGGGCGGCGCCGTTGCAGGCTACGACCCCGACATCACGAAGCGCCGCGTCATGCGCGTGGTGGACGAGGCGCGCTCGACGGGCGCGAACACGCTTGTCACCATGTGCCCCACCTGCACGTACACCATCGCGCAGGAGAACCTGTCCGCCGCGCCCGAGCGCGTGATCGACAGCCATAACTATCTGGAGCTGTTCTTCGGGCAGACCATCGACTGGGCGGTCATCTTCGACCAGCTCGGCTCCATGTGGACGGGCGAATACGGCCCGTGGCTGAACGCCACGTTCTTCTCGTAAGGAACCTTCGGGATTCACATCGACCTTTTCGCGCTTCGGCGCTTTCGCCCCTCGGCGAAGGCTCGATTTTGAGCGCTCGAAAAAGGGCTGGTCAACATCCTGGTTCGCATATATGAACCTAGGCAACATCACTCGCTTTCTCATAATGATGAGATGG
>USJN01000261.1 GCA_900554945.1 uncultured Coriobacteriaceae bacterium
GGGCGCCGGACCGATCATCCGGCGCCCGCTTTCATTTTGGCCTCGATGAGCCCAAGCTCGCAGGATTGCCATCAAGCTCGAACAGGGGTGATGTCCTCACGACAACTGGGCCCGAACGCGAATCACTGATAGAAGCGCAACACGCCGCGGGGCACGCCGCGCGACCACATGCTGTGCACGTCCACCGGCCCATACGCGTCGATGATCATGTCGTTGCCCAGGTAGATTGCCACATGGCCCTCCCAAGAAATCACGTCGCCGCGCTGCCGCATCGACAGAGGCAGGTGGAGCACGTCACCGTAGTCCCACATATTGTTCGCGTCGTGACTATGCCAGCCGTCAGCGCCGGTCGCATAGTGATCATAGGGGTTGAACTCCCCCAAATCCATTCCCGTCGCGTACAGGCATTGGTACACAAGCCCGATGCAGTCGACGCCCACGCCCGGCTCCATGGAATAATTCCAACGGTACGCCGTGCCGATATAGTCGTACGCACGGTCGATGAAGGCGTTGATGCAATCCTCGCGCGTCGCATCAGGAGCGATTTGCGAAGGGGTAACATAAGTGAAGTACCCGCGCGCGTAATCGGGTAGCGTCACCGACCTTGAGCTCACCTGGTAGTATCCTGCAGGATTCTGATACCCTACCTTGCCGGGCAACGTCGCCATCTGGAAGGTGAGGCGCGCAGCAGCGTCTCGACTCACAAGCTCGACGTTCGATCCACCCGACGTGCCCGTCGTCCCGAGCGCTACCGAACCGCTCGCGAACGGAACGAGGGAGAAAGTGCCGTCGCCGTTATAGATCGCCCGCCACTTCTGAGCCTGCGAGCCGTTGACCTCGTGCTGTTGCACATTCGTCCCCGCGGCCATGATACCGTTGCAGATGTCGATCGCCATCTTCGAGCCGCAGTTCGTGAACGTGTAGGAGCCATCCTGGTTGTGCTCGATGTTCCAAATCTGCGCGCCCGTTCCATTCGATATCCATGTCTGAATGTTCGCGTTGGACTTCTGGGACTCATCCCTCAAGTCGATAACCTGGTCGGTTCCAGCAAGGCAAATCGTGTACAGCCCCTCAGGCAGAGGCTGCGTCTCGCGTAGCGAGAATCGCTGGGCATCCATCCCGTTCGCCGCATAGGTTTGCACATTGGTACCCGCGTCGGTGCACCCATCCGCAAGATCGAGCACGCGCCCCGTGCCAAGGTTCGTGAAGACGACGAAGCCGCCGGAGAAGTCGGCACGCCACAACTGCTCGCTCGACCCGTCCGCGGTACGCTGCACCGCGTTGCCGTTCGAATCGGCGGCAAGCTGCTTGCCAGAGCACGCCGCCTGCAGGGTATAGGTATTGACCTTCCCCGATGCGCGCTTCACATACCATTTCTGCGCAAGCGATCCGTTGTCGTGCCAGATCTGCACGTTCGCGCCGTCATCGACGGATGCGTCCACGACATCGAGGTGCTTCGAGGAATCCCCCTTCGGGGAGATCGTGAAAAGACCCTCGGAAAGCAGGTCCTGTTGCTCGACGAGGACAAACGACGAAGCGTCCTCCTCGGGGGATTCGACTGCCTGCAGAGGAGACCCCATGGTCAAGTCTTGCGGGGCAAGCCAGTAGCCGGTCGCAAGGTTGCAGAAGCGCAGCGCACCCGACTCCGTTCGCACGGCCGACCATTGCTGACGCTTGCTTTGGGAAACGACTGCGCCGAGGGAGACATCCGAAGGGGAGCTCGCGATGCCGGGAGCCGTCTCAAGTGCAAGGCCGGTCTCCGCGTAGATAATGTGGTAGTAGCCGTTATCGTAAAAAAACGTGAAGGTCTGGGAAAGCGAGAAGTTCGCGCTCGCAAGCCGAACGTCCCCGTCGGAGCGCGCACCGACCGAGAGGGAGCTTACCGATGCGGAGCGAATGAACCAATACCCGGACAGACCCAGATCCTCGCAAGGAGAGACAAGAGGAGCGGAGCCGTCGTCGAACACCCCAACATCGTATCCGCGCATGAAGACAGTGGCCGCACGCTCGCGCGGAAGCTCTGCGGTCGAGCAGAGCTCGAAGATGCCGCCGCCCCGGTCATAACCCGAGACCAAGCCCTTATCGACACACCATGCAAGGCCGCGCGCCGCCCATTGTGGAACGCTTTCGCTATCAGAGAAGCGCGTGAGCGAGGCGGTGCCATAGTTGGGACCCACGTGGTTGAAGTTCGCAATGATGGTGCAGAATTGGTCGAGGGTTACGGTGACGTCAGGCTCGAAGGCGAACGTGCCATCGTCTTGAGGAAAGCCGTTGATCACCTTATTCTCGACCGACCAGTTAGCTGCAGCGGTGTACCACGTCCGGGACTCAACGTCGTCCATCCCCGTCTCGTTGACGGCGTCGCTAAGGTAGGATGCCGCAGCCTCGGGGTCGGCATAGCGCCACATCATAACAGCCATCTGCGCGCGGGTGAGGCTTTGGCCCGCGCCGAACAGCGTCGTACCCGCAATGCCCTTCATGATCTTTTTCTGCTGGCAGAAGAGCACGCCCGGCTCGTACCATGAGCCAGGCTCGACATCGATGAATGTTTCGGGCGCCGAGGGTTCGGGGGCGCTTGGGGCATCGCCGGTATCGGGAGCGCCTACGCTGCCGCCCGAGGTGGAACCGGCGTTAACGTCATCGCGCGCGGTGTTGTCAGAATTCGAGTTCGAAGGGTCACCGGCATCCGAAGAGCTGGGGTTGCCCTCATTGTCGCTGCCATCGGAGGCATTGCTTCCACCTGGAGCGCCGTTTTCGTTTCCCGTCGCAGAAGCATTGCCCGCCCCCGAACCGGAAACGCTGCCCGCGCCCGAGGCGTCGCTTCCCTCGCCAGGCGCATCGCTGGAGCCTTCGCCTGCCTGAGCCCCGAGATCAGCAAGCCAAGCATTCGATGCCGCATCAGCGACGGAAGACCCCCCCCCCCGACCTCTCCGAAGGCCGCCGCGGGGACAAGGCCCGCGACGAGCGCCGCCGAAGCGAGAACCGCCAGCGCCTTGCGAGCGCCGTTATCT
>USJN01000262.1 GCA_900554945.1 uncultured Coriobacteriaceae bacterium
CGATGCGCCCCCTCGTCGAGCTCGGCAGCGCCGCACAGCTCGCCCATTCCCTCGAAGTCGTAGTTCCAGCTGAAAAACTCATCGGCGTCGAAGTTCATCTGCATGCAGATCTTCTCGCAGCCGAACGGAACGATCGGGTGCATGAGCAGCGTGCAGACGCGCAGGAGATAGAACGAGTCCGCGAGCACCTGCCGACGCGCGTCGGCATCACCGGAAAGCTCAGCCTCTCTGATGCCGTCAGTCCAGTACTTGTTCGAATAGCGGATGAACTCGTCCATAAGCGACATCACCGTGTGCAGCTCGACCTTGCGCATGAGCCCGTCGTAGGTATGCAGCGCCTTCTGCGCGCGCACAACGACCTCCTCGCTAATCGAGCAAAGCGGCATCATACCTTCGAAGTTTTTCTGCGCCTCATAGAAGCAACTGCGCGCCAATCGGTTGAACACGTTGGTGAGAAGCGTTCCCTCTTTGAGCGCCGGGTCGGCCACGCGCGGATCGGTGCGCTTCGACTCGTCGGGGTCGAACGGTTTGGGCTTGAACCCAACCGACTTCTGATCAAGCCCGAGCGCGAGGAAATGCGCGCGCAGCTGCTCAGGGGTGTAGTAATCGAGCAGCTCATCAGCCGAAGGCGGCTTCACAGCGCCCGACGACGACGCCTTCTTATTGCCGAGCAGCAGGTGGTGATTTGCAATGAGCGTCGTCTGGCGCAGCGCAGGTGACTCTTTGCCCCCGAAGAAGTTCCCGGGCTTGAGCGCCTCCCACATCGCCGGCTGAGCGACACCGTAGAAGTAGAGGTTGTCCTGTCCGATGAATTGGAACACCTCCGCATCATCTGAGCACCACCACTCCTGCCAGCTCGAGCGCGGAAGGCCGAGCTCGTCGTTTACTGCCATGGTGAACGAAATCGGCGCCCACAGCGACTCCGGCCAGCACCACACGGTAAGCCCCTCGACGCCCTCGACGACCGGCGCCTTCACGCCCCACTCGATGTTACCGGTGATGCGGAACGGAACGAGCGTCTTTCCCGTGCGGAAGCGGATGTTCGCTTGCGCAAGCAGCGGACGCGCCGCATCTCTGTCCTCGATAGACGAGAACTCGAGCTCGAAGCTCTGCTTGCCCTTCTCCGCCGGACGAAAGACGTGCTTCGGCAGGTCGGCCGCAATAGCCCGATATGCCTCCTCGGCCTCGTTCTTCACATAGACGACCGGCGGCGCGAGGAACTCCTCGATTGTCTGCGGGACGACATCGCGGATCGTAGGATCGGCCTTGAGCTCCTCGACGTGCTTTTTCAGAAACTCGGAGAAGGCGGGCAGGTCGAAATACCAGTTCTCGACGGGGCGCATCTCGGGCACGGTTCCCGTGACCGACGACTTCGGCGCGATGAGGTCGACCGGGTCGTACTGATGGCCCAAATCGCACTCGTCCGCGTAAGCGTGCTCAGACTTGCACCCCTGGACTGGGCAGTGCCCCACCACCTGGCGACCGTTCAGAAACGTCTGCGCCTCGGTGTCGTAGAACTGAAGCGTCGATTCCTTGCGGAGGAAACCGTTCTCGTGGAGCTTCTCGATGAATGCCTCGGAGACATGCTGATGGACCTCGCCGGCGTGGCCGATTCCCGATCCATCGTAAATCGAGAGGCTAATACCGTACGAGCGCAGCGTGTTCGCCTGACGCTCGTGGTTGCGCATCACGTAGTCGGAGATGCTCCCGTCGAACTCCCCCGCCTCGACGAGCTTTCGATAGCCCTCGTTGATCGGGGAGCCGAAGCAGTCGGTTCCCGAGACGAATCGGACGTTATCCTTGCCGATGCGGTCCCGCAAGAAGCGCGCGAACGCATCTGCCGGGACGAACACGCCTCCGACGTGCCCGAAATGCAGCGGCTTGTTGCCGTATGGCATGCCTGCGGTGACGACCGCTCGTGCAGGCCATTCCACCGGGTTCTCGTTAATGCTGTGAGCCATTGCCGTTAAGCTCCTTCAATCTTTCAATCAAATCTTCGTTCGACATCTTGCTGCTCGAAAGCAGTCCGACGAGATCAGACAAATCGTCGGACTCGGGCTCGAGGCTCACCACCGCATAGGTGCGCATGCCAGCAAGCTCCGCCGCCTTCGCGATGGCATCTTCCCTTGTGCCGATCTCGTCAGCAAGTCCGTTTTGAATCGCGTCGATGCCAGTATAGGTAAGACCCGTGGCAAGCTCGCGAACACGCTCAATCGGAAGCGAGCGACCCGATGCGACGGTCTCCATAAACGTCTCGTTAACAGTGTCGACCATGGCCTGGTAGTACGCGCGCTCCTCTTCGGTGAGCGGGCGGGTCCCATAGCTCGAATCCTTGCTTTCGGCAGAAGTGATGTTCTCAACCGAGATACCGAGCTTGTCGAGCAGACCCGAAAGGTCAGTCACCTGCATGGCGGTTCCGATTGCACCAATGGCTGTGGTCTTCGCGGTGAAGATGTAGTCGGCCTGGGACGAGATCTCGTAGGCTGCGGAAGCGTTCACCGAAGCGCTCGAGACCACAACCGGCTTCGAAAAGTCGTTGACATAGCTGGCCATCTCCTCGCCCGCAGTCGCTGTGCCACCGCCCGAGTTGACGCGCAGAACGACCGCCTTGATGTGAGGGTTGTTCTCAGCGCGATCGAGCTGAGCTTTCAATCCCTCGGGGCTTGCCGTGGAACCGTCGTAGTCGATCGTCCCGTCGATGGTGATCACGCCGACGGCATCCTCGGAAAGCGAATCGACCGCACTTTGCGAACCCGCCCCGAACATCGAGGAGCTCGCCCCAGCCATCACGCTCGTGCACGAGGCAAGCGCTGCAAACAGAAAGGCGAACAGCAGCACCACTGCAACAAGCGCAACGATCCAACCGCGGCTTTTCTTCTGCGGTTGCACCGGCGCAGCGTACGGCGGCGCATACGACGGCTGCTGCCAATAGGCCTGGTTGCCAGGTTGCGGCTGACAGGCGCCGTAAGGAGCATTGGCATTGTTGAAATCGCCGCTCGCTCGAGAGT
>USJN01000263.1 GCA_900554945.1 uncultured Coriobacteriaceae bacterium
TTTTCAGTCTGATAACTGGTATTCTGAAAAACGAATATCAGAGTTATCTGATTTCCATGCAGGCAGGGCGATTCTTCGATACACTAACCACTCGTATTCGAACCATACAAACTTGCTAGGGAAATGCTGGCTGCTCCGTCCTGCCCCTGCATATGCGGCGCTGGGCTAGCGCGGATCGGGCCCACGCGCGGTGCCGCGTGGGCGAGAGCCTCAAAGATTTCTGCGAGCTGTTTGCCTCTCAGTCTCTGCGCACTCCGCATGGACGAGGTTGCCGGGGCGTCAGCGTTTCCCGAGCATTTGTCCTTTACGAAAGGCGACATCGAGGGAAGGGAGCATTGCTCGCATGAACGACTCAAGCTTCGAGGCAATGGCTGAGGAAATCGAGGGGCTTCTCGGAATCGACCAGGAGAAACACGCTGGCTGGCACGCGGAATCCATCGCGGTCCACGGCTATGATGGCATAGATGCGCGCACGGGTTCCATCAGTTACCCGCTCTACCAGTCCGCGACGTTCGCCCACCCCGCATGGGGCAAATCGACCGGCTACTGCTATTCTCGCTGCGGAAATCCGACGCGCTTGGAGCTTGAGAACACCATCGCCCTTTTGGAAGGCGGGAAGAAGTGCATGGCGTTCTCGAGCGGCATGGCGGCCATCACCACGCTGCTCAAGCTTCTGCGCTCGGGCGATCATGTGCTGGTGAGCGACGACCTTTACGGCGGCACGTATCGCCTGTTCAGCAACATCTATACACAGTACGGGCTGGAATTCGACTACGTCGACCTTACCGATGCCGAGGTGCTCGCGGCGTCGTTCAGGCCGAACACGAAGCTCGTGTTCCTGGAAACGCCCACAAACCCCACCATGAAGGTGGCCGATATCGCCAGCGTCGCCGAAGCCGCGCACTCGCATGGGGTGGTGCTTGCGGTGGACAACACCTTCCTTACCATGTACTTCCAGAAGTCGCTCGAACTGGGCGCTGACGTGGTGGTTTACAGCGGCACGAAGTACCTGTGCGGCCACAATGACGTGCTGTCGGGCTTTCTTGTCCTGCGCGACGGCGCGCTGCTTGAGACGCTGTTCAACGCTGCGATGAGCGAGGGCAACCAGCTCGACCCGTTCGACAGCTGGCTTATGCTGCGAAGCCTGAAGACGCTCGGCGTTCGCCTTCGTCAGCAGGAGGATAACGCGAAGCGCATCGTGGAGGCACTGAAAGCGAATCCCCATGTCACGGACGTGTTCTACGTTGGTGACCCCAATCACCCGGACTATGAGCTGTCCTGTCGGCAGACCTCGGGTTTCGGCGCGATGGTGTCGTTCAAGGTCGACACGCACGAACGCGCGCTGGCGGTGCTCGAGCGTGTGCGGCTCGTTCTCTTCGCGGAGAGCCTTGGCGGCACGGAGAGCCTCGTGACGTATCCGCTCGTGCAGACGCACGGCTCGATTCCGAAGCCGATGCTCGACAAGCTGGGAATCGACGAGCGTCTGCTTCGCCTTTCGGTCGGCCTCGAAAACGTGGAAGACCTTATCGCCGACTTGGAGCAGGCAATAGGGTAACCTTATCGATTGAGGAAAAATCACCAAGGTTGCGCGTTTTGCCTGGGACGGGTGCGCCCGGGCGCGGCCTTGTGTGCGACAGTGAACGGAGCAGCAAATGATGAAGAACGATTTCGAGACGATTATCGAGCGCCGCGGCACGGGCAGCTTGAAGTGGGACGCGTGGAGCCGTCGCGGCCATGCCGCCGATGAGCTGCCGCTTTGGGTCGCCGACATGGATTTCAAGACCGTGCCCGCCGCAATTGAAGCGCTGACGGAGCGCGCGGCGCACGGCGTGTTCGGCTACTCGATGGCGCCCGACGGATACTACGAGGCGGTGCAAGCGTGGTTTGAGCGCCGTCACGGCTGGCGCCCCGCGCGCGAGTGGTTCGTCATGACTCCTGGCGTGGTGTTTGCCCTGGCCATGGCCGTGACCTCGTTCACGCAGCCGGGCGATTCCGTGATTATCCAGCCGCCTGTGTACTACCCGTTCCGAATGATGATCGAGGATAACGGCCGCAAGATGGTCACGAGTCCGCTGCTTTACGAGGACGGGCGCTACACCATGGACTACGAGGGTTTCGAGTGCGAGCTGGAGAAATCGGGTGCGAAGCTGTTCATCCTGTGTAACCCGCACAATCCCGTGGGACGCGCGTGGACCGAAGACGAGCTGCGCCGCATTGGCGACATCTGCCTGCGCCACAACGTCGTGGTGGTCGCTGACGAGATCCACGCCGACTTCGCGCGCGCGGGCCATGCGCATGTGCCGTACGCCTCGCTCGGCGAGCGCTATGCGAAAAGCGCCGTCGTCTGCACGGCGCCGAGCAAGACGTTCAACCTGGCAGGGCTGCAGCTGTCAAACATCTTCATCCCGAACCCCGATCTTCGCGCCGCGTTCAGGCGCACGCTCGACCGCACGGGCTATGACGAGCCGAGCGTGTTCGGCGTCGTGGCCACGCAGGCGTGCTATGAGCAGGGCGGAGAATGGCTCGACGAGCTCAAGGGCGTGCTCGACGAGAATTACGCCGTGCTCGAGGCGGCGGTTTCGCGCATGCCGGGCGCGAAGCTCGTGCCACTCGAAAGTACGTACCTGCCGTGGCTCGACTGTCGTGGCCTGGGGCTTAACGACGACGAGCTCAAGCGCCTGGTGGAGCATGACGCGAAGCTCTGGCTCGACATGGGAACGATGTTCGGCCCCGAGGGCGCGGGCTTCGTCCGCGTGAACCTCGCAAGCCCGAAGGCCATGATCGAGGACGCCTGCGGCCGACTCGAACGGGCGGTGGCGGCTTTGGGGAGGTAGTCACCTGAGGGAGCGTGGTACGAGTATGCGAGGGAGCCTCGTTGCGGGGCTGGTTGCGGTTCGCCGCAGCCTTCTCTTATGTCGCGTTGCTCTCGTTTTCCATTTGCGGTTTTTCTTCATTCAGATATTTCTAAGTGAATATATGTGATTATAAAATAAAATATAGATACGC
>USJN01000264.1 GCA_900554945.1 uncultured Coriobacteriaceae bacterium
GAGCGCGACAAGCCATGCGGACTTCAGCATGAGCTGCCACTTCACGCGGGCGAAGTTGTTATCGATCCAGATCTCGAGAAAGTACACCGCGAGAACGACGACGATTGCAAGGATGATTGAGAGCGGGTTCGACCAGATGAAGAACATCGCGACCCACCCCATGAACAGCACGTTCTCGCACCAGTGCATCACTTCCACCAAGCCGAGCGTAGGGCCGCTCATCTCGGTCGTGACGCCGCGAACGATTTCCTGGTGCGCATGATGCGACATGGAGATATCGAAGGGCGACTTGCGCAGCTTGATTGTGAGCACGAACAAAAAACCAAGAAACGCGAGCCACGCCGTCGTAATCGCGGGAGCATCAAGGAAGAAGACGCCCGCCACGTCGAACCATCCCGACGCCATGAAGAACGCGACGCACATGAGGTAGAGCATCGGCTCGTACGCCATCGCCTGCAGCGTCTCTCGCGCGGCGCCCACTTCAGAGTACGGCGAGCGCGACGAATAGGCGGCCACGATGAAGAGCAGCGAGGAGAGCGTCACGAGGAACACGCTCAGAAGCAGGTTTCCGCCCGAGAAGAACACGCCGCCCGCCACCAGGGTGAAGATGAACGCGAACAGGATGTAGGCGTGCTCGGAGGTGTTCACGGAAGCGTTTTCCTTGGAGAAAAGCTTGCGCACGTCGTAATAGGGCTGCAGAAGCGGCGGCCCGACGCGTCCCTGCATGCGCGCGGAGATGATGCGGTCGAGTCCCGCGAGCAAACAGCCGATGATAGGGCCCGCAATCGCAAATGCGATGATGCCGATAACCGTAACGATGATCGTCATGAGAAGCCTCGCCTTCCTACAACAAGCCCGGCAGCATAGCAGCCGCCCAAGCAATCGCCGCAACCATGATCACGATGCATGCGCCCGACCCGATCGGGGCGATGCGAGCCTCGCCGAAAACACCGTCGAGGTACATATTGCGCGACGTGGCCTCAACCGGAGCGGAAAGAGAGCCGCGAAACGTGCGAGCCGCGTTGTCTGCCGAAGCACCCGCGAGGTAGACGTCAACCTTCTTCTGCTTCGAAGAGCGACCAAGCCCTGCGAAGAGCATGAGGATGACAAGCACCGCGCAGATTGCAGCGATCCAGAGATTCCCGTCGGAGATGTCCTGCCCACCGTAGTGGAACGCGGTCTGGATATAGGGAACGACGAGCCCCGACGACATGATCGGGAGCAGAACGCACGTCACGCATACCAGCCCTGCCATCAACAGCAGCGCCGCCCACTCGGATTTATGAACCGAAAGCTCGACGTTTTGCGGCTCGCCCGCGATTCCCGAGAGCTTGCCGAGCCACTTCGCCCAGAACATGAACGTCGCGGCGGAACCGAATGCGAGCAAGATGATGAGCGCGACGTTGCCCGTTTCGACGAACGACACGAGCGTCGCCCACTTCGCGATAAGCATGCCGAAAGGCGCCACAAACATGCACATGATGCCGAGCATCATGAAGCGGGCAAGGCGAGGCATACGCTCGAAGAGCAGATCCATGTCCTCGATGTTGCGGCTGCCGATATGGTGCTCGGCAGTGCCGACGCACAGGAACAGCAGGCTCTTCGCAACCGCATGGAAGATAATAAGCAGGATTGCCGCCCAAACGGCCTCGGGGGTTCCCACGCCCGCGCATGCGGTGATGAGGCCGAGGTTCGCAATAGTGGAATACGCGAGCACGCGCTTGGCATTGCTCTGCGAGATAGCCATGAACGAGCAAAGCGCGAACGTGAGGCCACCGACGAGCACCACCATCACGGAGGGCACCAAGCTCACCGCGAAGATCGGCGAGAGCTTCACGAGCAGGAACACGCCCGCTTTGACCATGGTCGATGAGTGCAGAAGCGCAGAGGTCGGCGTCGGAGCCACCATCGCCCCGAGGAGCCACGTATGGAAGGGCATCTGCGCCGCCTTCGTGATGCCCGCGAACGCGAGTAAGGTGACTGGGAGCATGACGAGCGCAGGGAAGGCGGCACCGAGCTCGACGAACATCGAGAACGAAAGCGGCAGGCCGAAAACGCCCAGATAGACGAGAGAGAACTGGAACGCAACGCCACCAAGTAGATTCATCACGATCTGGCGGAACGCATTGTTGATAGCCTCTTCGGACTTCGTAAAGCCGATGAGCAGGAAGGAGCACAGAGTGGTGACCTCCCAAGCCGTGTACATCCACGCCATGTTGTCAACAAGCACGATATTGAACATGGCGGAAAGGAATGCGAACATGATGGCGAAAAACCACGGGCGACGATCGCGTGCCTGGGGGTTCTCATGCAGTTCGTGAGCTTGGAAGTCCTTCATGTAGCCCAGCGCGTAGACGCAGATGCCTGAGCCGACGATGCCGATGATAAGCACCATGACCACGCCGAGCGCATCGACGCGCATCGTCGTGGAGAACTCGGCCCCTGCCTGAACAGCGAACTCGAACCATAGTGCCACGACGATCTGCAGTGCTGCCAAGCCCAATGCGAGCGGACGCTTGTAACGGACTGCGTAGCATACGACGAAGATGGCGACAGTGAGATCGATGGCAAGGTTCACCAGGGAAAGCGGATGCCCCCATTCGGCGGGCAGGGCGAACTCATAGGTACCGGGGCCTGCAAACACCACCGCAAACGCGATCGAGAGCACCGCGATGATCGCGGCGAAGGCAATGGCGATCGCATCGCGCGCGCGGTCGTTCTTGATCACGAGAAGCAGCAATGCCGCAACTACGGGCACCACAATGAGGGAGGCAATTAGCTCCATCGCGTACTCCTTTACTTGAATAGTGACCTTCCTGCTCCAAGCGCAAACGGGGAAGGCGAACGCGAGACTCGCGTGACGTCTACTCTAGTAAAAAGGAGGCTATTCGACCTGCACCTTTGGAGTGCAGGTCGAAATCAGTCGGTAAAAGGGCTATCGCTGCAGTAGCAATTAGCGAAGTAAAGAAA
>USJN01000265.1 GCA_900554945.1 uncultured Coriobacteriaceae bacterium
TCCCAGTCTATCATTTGGGCGATGAGCAAGTATTTCCCATTCGTAAAATGCACGCGTTTTATAGGGAAGGGGAAGGTGAGCGGGACGAATAGCAAACCTGCGGATTCGCGAGAGCTGGAGTGCGCACGCCCGCGGAAAGGCCCACTTCGAGTACAATGGGCGTCTAGATAGCGCCTGGGGAAGGGCGCCTGAACACTCAAACGTTTTGGAGGCAACTTATGTCCAAACCTGAACCGTCGATCGACCAGTGGCTCAAGGAAGCCAAGGCCGACCCGAAAGCCGCGCAGTGCGGCATGTTCCTCACCCACAACGGCATCGTGCGCATCACGCCTAAAAAGCAGGTGCGCGAAGGCGTCCAAGGCCTTGGGGAAGTCGCGAAGGTGCAATTCTCCTACGACGCCGAGGGCGTTGCCGCAGCCGAGAAGGAAGCGCTCACCTGGCCGGGCGTGTACTACGTGCGCACCTGGATGAACGAGGGCGAGCTTGGCGTGGGCGACTCCATCATGTACGTGCTCATCGGCGCCGACATCCGCCCGAACTGCGTCGATGCGCTGCAAAAGCTCGTCGGCAAGATCAAAAACGAGCTCGTCGTGGAAAAGGAAATCTACGCGTAGAGCTTTCGCGTGAACGCAGCGGCGCCCCGGGGAGAAAAGCCAACCCCGGGGCGCCGCACTAATGCAACGAGGCGAGCGGGGGCGCATCTCGTTGCATTCTCAGAGGGGAGATGCGAGGTTTTGAACAACTCGCTTATCAGCAATTACCAGACGAAGCTGCTTATCTTGGACGCAGCCGACAAGCTTGTCGAGGAAACGCCGTTTGACAAGCTCTCAGTCACGCAGATTTGCGAGGAAGCGGGAATTTCCCGCGCGACGTTCTACCGATGCTTTAAAGACAAGTTCGCCATCGCCCAATGGCATGTGGAGCTCGCCTGGGCGCAAGGGGCGAACGAAATCGGCCGCACGCTTTCGTGGAAAGAGGGGTACTACATCACGGAGGCGAACATCGCAAGCCGCAACCTCTTCTATGCCGGCGTCGCGAAATCGAACGACTACAACGCCATCGACAACTTCGCGCCGCGATTGCGCCGCAAGACGATCACCGAAACCCTTACGCAAATGCGCAAAGTCTCTCTGACGGAGCACTTGAAGTTTCAGATCGATGCCACCGTCGAGCTCGAAGTGCATCTGCTTCCGAAATGGCACTACGGCTTCTATGACGTATCCCTCGACGAGGTGTGCGAATGGGTTGCCGACTCGATCCCTCGCGAGCTGTTCGACCTTCTGAACACGCCGCTCCACCCGCGCCCATCACGCCCGCCCCGACCCATCGCAGAGCCCAAGCCGCATCACATCATTTAGCGCTCCCCACAGCCCGCATTCCGCTGAAACGATCCTGGGGTTTTCGGCAGCGGCCTGCCGCAGTTCGCGCACACTTTCGCATCGGCTTCGTTCTGAGTGTGGCAGAAGATACACCATCCTTCGGGCTTCACCTTCGCGTCGGGCGAAGGCGGTCCGCACTTCCCGCAGTGTATGCAGGCGAAACAGCGCGGCATGAGGCTAGCGCCCCTCGCCCGTGTCAGCCGCAGCAGAAGGTGCGCCTTCATCCAGTGCACCATCTGCAGATTTCGCCACGAGCGCGCGCATGGGGTGCAAAAGTCCGATGACCGCGCACACGGCACACATCGCGATCAGCACGGGGAACACGGCGTCGTTGCCTTCCGCAGGATTTGCCGCCACTGTTGCCGCGAACAGATACGGCGCAATGAAGGGCCCTAAGTTCATCATGGAAGTCATGATGCCGGAAACGAACGGGACACGGCTTTTCGGAGCGATATTTCCCGTCGCGTTCTGTGCCGCCGTGAAGAACATCGAGCCGCCGAATCCCAGGATGAACACGCCGATCGCGTAGACAATCGTGTTGTCGGCGAGCATGCAGGGGACGATGCCGATCGCCGCAAGCGCAGCGCCAATGCCGAACAGACGGGCTTTGAACACGCGCACAAGCATCGGGAAGGCAAGCCCGCACAAGATGGTGCCGATACCGCAGCAGTTGATGACGAGTGCCGCCTGACCGGAGCTTGCAAGCCCGCGAACATCGAGGACAGTCGATGTGATGATCTGCGCGGTCACGACGCAGGTCCACGTCGCCAGCGCAAAGAGCGCATATCCCCAGATAGCGTGAGGAATTTTCTCCTTTGCCGTCGACACGCGCTCCGCGCGCTCGCTTTCGCGGCCCTCGGCTACAACGTCTTTCGCCTCAGGCATCCACGCAAGCGCGATGACCATGGGAACAAGGCCGATAAGATACGCAAGGAAGGAATAATTCCAGCCGATTTCGGTGAGATACCCCGCAACCGTCGTGTAAATCAGGCTGAACAGGAACTGAATCGTGATGCCGAGCCCCAAAAGGCGCGAGCGCTTCTCGCCTTCAAACAGTGCGATGATAGTCGCATTTCCCACAGGGAACATCACGCCCAAGCCGATGCCCACGATAATGCGCGAAACGATGACGAGCGTGTAGTCGGTGATGTTCGGCATGAGGAACGGGAAGGCGCCGCCGAGCGACATCACCAAGATGCCGAGGATAGCCATCGGCTTGAAGCCGACCTTGTGAAGAATAGCTCCCGAAAGCACGCTCACCGGCACCGACACGATACCCGTGATGCTGTTCGCGAACATGATAGTCGTGATGTCGGTCCCCACGAAATGGTGCGAGAACGCGGCTATCGAAGGCGTCAGAATCGCAAACTCGCTCATCGTGCAGAAAAGCGCCAAAATGCCGATTACGTTAAGAGTCGAAAGACCCTGCCCCTCTTTGGTTTTCATGCCCACTACCCCTCTTCTTAGGCTTCCTATTATGCGTGAAATCCCCCGATGACGCATCGAGTGGGGCAATCGAGCGTTCGTTGCCCCACTCGATGCGTACCGCGCAAGCGCACATGCGCTCAGGCGGTACGCG
>USJN01000266.1 GCA_900554945.1 uncultured Coriobacteriaceae bacterium
GCGCGCACCCGACCTTCTGGGTGCGCATGCCGCATCGGGAACGCACGACGATTCGTCCGTGTCGCCAAAGAGCTGATGCGCGCCTTGCAATGCCATGCGTGTGCCTCCCGTCGTTTTCTCGATTGGCGCCATTGTAGAACGTGCGTACGAACCAGTCTGTCCATGCTTTTGGACAGTCGCAGCCCAACTAGAAGAGTTTTCCCGAAGCGCCCCTCACGCCCCTCGCGCCCTCGCGCTGCCTGCCGCCGCTCGCAACGCGAAGGAGAAGCGAGGACGGGAACCGCGGACAGCCCTCGCGCTCGGGCAGCCTGCATCGGGTATCATGGGGGATGCGGCGCGCCATTCGCGGCATGCCCCACTATCGGAAGGACACTCCCTTGCAAACCCAGCAAACCACCTCCCCCGCACGCGAGCGCCTTGTCCGCACGCTTGCCGCCCTGCTTCTGGCAGTGAGCCTGTGCCTTCCCTCGTTTAGCGGGTGCGCAGGCGGCGAAAGCGTCGCGAACGGGGACAATGCGACAAGCTCGCAGCAAGTTTCCGCAGGCAGTGCCGCCGCGAAGCTATCCGATATCCCCGAGTATTCAGGTGCGCTCTGCATCGATATCAACGGGGGGCAACCCGGATTCTCCGCCGATGACGCGGCGCGAGGGTCGTTCATGGATTTCAGCGAGCTCGACTTCGAGGGGCGCTGCGGCATGGCGTTCGGCCTCATCGGACCCGAGACCGTCTCCAATGCCGAGCGCGGCGACATCTCGCAGGTTCACCCTTCGGGCTGGGTCCAGCATCGCTACAGTTTCGTCGATCGCGAGATGCTCTACAACCGCAGCCACCTCATTGCGCACCAGCTGTGCGGTGAGGACGCCAACGAACGCAACCTCATCACTGGCACGCGCACGATGAACGCCGTGGGAATGACCTATTACGAGGAGCTGGTGGGCAACTACGTCCGTCGCACGAACAACCACGTCCTCTATCGCGTGACCCCGCTCTTTGCAGCGAACGACCTGGTGGCACGCGGGGTTCAGATGGAAGCGGAATCCGTGGAAGACGGCGGGCAGGCTATACGCTTCAACGTCTTCGTTTACAACGTGGAGCCCGGCGTGAAAATCGACTACGTGACGGGCGACAACTGGGAGTCGAGCGAGATTCCCGCCGTGAAGACCAAGGACGAGGCAACCACAACCCGCGGCACGGGTGGCGATGCGGCGCTACCCCAAAGCGCGTCGAGCAAACGCGAGGCGGGCGCTTCGGGCACGAGCGGCTCATCGACTTCCAGCAACGCAGCAGGGGGGAATGAAGCGGAGGCAGCGCCATCCGGTTCCTCGGACGCGAAAACGAGCGGCGACTCGTCTTCTTCCGCGAACACCGCCGAACAGCAAACGTACGTCCTGAACAAGAGGAGTCACAAATTCCATCGTCCCGAGTGCGACGGCGTGCAGTCCATGTCCCCCTCCAACAAAGAGGAGTTCACGGGGTTGCGCCAGACGCTGATCGACGAGGGATACTCGCCCTGCAAAAGCTGCAATCCGTAACGCCACATTCCCCCAGGTCATGCACGAGCGATCTCAACCTGAGACCGAGGGCGCATCGACTAACGTGAGGCTTGCGCCCAAGAAGCCAGCTCGATTCTTTCATCAAATTACAACAACGCCCAAAAAGTGCTTGCGTTACTGTGCATAGTGTATATATACTGTGCTTATCAGATATATACACGTAAGGACTCACCGTGGACATCATCCTATCCAACTCGAGCGACAAGCCCATCTACGAGCAGATAACCTCGCAGATGAAAGCCCAGATTCTGTCGGGCGCACTTCCAAGCGGGGAGAAGCTCCCCTCCATTCGCGCACTCGCGAACGGCCTCGGCGTCAGTGTGATAACCACCAAGCGCGCGTACTCCGACTTGGAGGCCGAAGGATTTATCGCAACCGTGCAGGGGAAAGGCAGCTTCGTAGCCTCGGGGAACCACGAGCTTTTGCGCGAAAGGCGCCTGCGTCAAGTTGAGGAACTGCTCGTGCAAGCGGGCGAACAGGCGGCTGAGCTGGGGGTCTCACGGGCCGAGCTGCACGACATGCTCGACCTCGTTGCTCCCGAGGATCTCGAATAAAGCCGCCGATCAACGCGCACGTGAAAGCGATATACCAGATGAAAGGATACAGAACGCCCATGTCAAACCTTCTCGAGATACGCGACGCAAGCCGCCAGGTGAGCGACTCCTTCTCGCTTCGAAACGCCAATCTCTCCATTGGATCAGGGGAAATCGTCGGCCTCGTCGGAGCGAACGGCGCGGGAAAGACCACGATAATCCGAGCCGCACTCGGCCTTCTGAAACTCGATTCCGGGTACGCAGCGCTTTTCGGCGAGCCCCTCGCCGCCGACACCCCCGACGCCGACGTGCGGCGACTTCGCTCCCGCGTCGGCGTCGTGTTCGACACGTGCCCCTATCCCTCCGAGATTACGGTGTCCCAAGTGGAAACATGCATCAAACCAGCCTTCCCCACCTGGGATAACACATGTTTTGAGACGCTGGTCGCCCGATTCGGACTCGAGCCGAAGAAGAAGGTGAAGTCGCTCTCGCGCGGCATGGGCATGAAGTTGCAGCTCGCCTGCGCGCTTTCGCACAACGCCGACCTGCTCATCCTCGACGAGGCGACCGCCGGGCTCGATCCGCTCGCTCGCGACGAACTGCTCGATGAGCTGCGCGATTATGCCTCAACCGGCAATCGTGGCGTGTTGCTTTCAAGCCACATCACAAGCGACTTGGAGCGCATCGCCGACCGCGTGGTGGGCATCGACGCGGGCAGCATCATCTTCGACATCCCGCGCGAGCAGATAACCGACATGGCGGGTATCGCGCATTGCACGACTGACCAGGCGCAGCGGATTCTCGCCTGTGTAGATGGCTCCCGAGCTGCAAAGCGTGAGTTCAGCTGCGATGTCCT
>USJN01000267.1 GCA_900554945.1 uncultured Coriobacteriaceae bacterium
AATCGAGCTGGGGCTTTGTCGTCGAGCGTATCTTTTTGCGAGATGCTTTCGGCCAAGGGGCTTTCGAGTTATGAAGTGAAAAGTGGGAAAGCGGGATCACCCCGCTTTCTTGTTGTATTGAAGGGATATTCGTGGCTGCTAAGAGGGGACAATCGGGCCTTTCGCTCATCGTGGGGGTGGACAAACCCTCGGGTATGAGCTCGCACGACGTGGTTAATCGGGTTCGCCGTATCTTCGGGGAGCGTCGTGTCGGTCATACAGGGACGCTCGATCCTTTGGCGTCGGGGGTGCTCTGCGTTTGCGTGGGGCCGGCGACGAGGCTTGATAATTACATGGTCGGGCATGACAAGCACTATCGTGTTCGAATTGCCTTCGGGGTCGGCACCGACACCGACGATGTCGACGGCGAGCCCGTTAAGTTCGGCTCGGTGCCGAGCGGTGCTTTCGAGGAGCCGTTCGCGCTAGAGACGCTTGCGTGCTTCGTCGGACCCCAAAAACAGCTTCCCCCGGCGTACTCCGCTGTCAAGGTTGGCGGCGTAAAGGCCTGTGATGCCGCGCGAAAGGGCAGAATAATCGAGTTGATGCCTCGCGATATAGAAGTGTACTCGGCGAAGCTTGCTGCGATCGTTCCTGGTGACGGGGACGTGCCTGTATTTTGGGATGTCGATTTCCATGTCTCGAAGGGTACCTATATTCGAGCGCTCGCTCGGGATATTGGCGTCTCGATAGGTTGCCCCGCCCATGTGGCCGCGCTCCGACGGACGAGCGCGGGCCTTCTGACGCTCGATGACTGCGTGAGCCTCGACGTGCTTGAGCGCATGGGCGTCGATGCTTCGCTTGACCCAGTGAAACTCCTCGGCTTCCGCTTCGCCTTTCTCGATGAGGCGGGTGCGCGTTTGGTGGCGAATGGCAATCAGCTGCCCGCATCGACGGTTGAGCTTTGCGAGCGCCGCCATGCAAGTGCCGCGAGCGAGTTGTGCGCCTGCACGGCCGGCGTGCGACAGAGTTGCTCTGCACCCGAAGACGGCGAACGGATCGCGGTAATCGTCGACAACAAGCTTGTGGGCATATATGCTTACGAGGAGCAACGGCAGCGCTACAATGCATGTTGCATCTTCCAGACAGGAGTGAGACGTGGCGGAGATATTTAACGTTGACGAGTCGTTCGACCGAAATCGGTTCGAGGGCGCGTGCTGTGCATTCGGCGTGTTCGATGGTGTCCATAAGGGACACCAAGCGCTTCTCTCGTGCGCGATAGAGGATGCTGCGAAGCGGGGGAGCGCCTCGTTCGTGCTTACCTTCGACACCGATCCCGACGAGATGTTTCGCCCGAACGAGTTGAAAAAGCTTATGACCAACGAGGATCGCATTCAAGCGCTTGCCGCGTCGGGGGTCGATTTCGTCGTGGTTTTGCCTTTCACGCGCGAGTTCGCGTCCTTGCCTCCCGAAGAGTTCCTTGCGTGGACCTTTGGGGAACATGCGCCTGCGAGCATTCATGTCGGTTGCGGATTTCGCTTCGGGGCTCGTGCGAAGGGCACCGAGGAGACACTTGCTACGTGGGGTTCTCGCAATACGTGCGATGTCACCGCGCATGAGCTTCTCTGCCTCGAAGGCGCTCCGGTAAGTGCGACGCGCATCAGGCAGCTTCTTTCCGAGGGCGCCGTCGAAGAAGCCGCAAGGCTCCTCGGTCAGCCTTGGAAGGTGTGCGGCACGGTCGTGTCTGGTCGCGGTGAGGGGGCACAGATGGGTATCCGCACCGCCAATCTCCGCATCCCCGATAACCTTCGCTCCATCGGCGACGGCGTCTATGCGGCTTACGCCATCGTCGACGGAAAGCGCTATAAGGCTGCGGTTAACATGGGCGTTGCGGCGACGTTTGCCGATCGGGCGACCGCAAATTGCGAGGCGCATCTTCTCGACTTCGATGGAGATATCTACGGTCATGAAATTGAGCTCGAGTTCATCGCGTGGCTGCGCCCGATGCGCGCCTTCGACGATGTCGACGAATTGATTGCCACTATCATGTCGAACATTGAATGGGTTCGCGAGTATCTTTGACGATATTTTCGAATTTACAAATCTGAGCTGGGTAAATCCCCTTGTCATGCAAATACATGACAAGGGGATTTTCTTGTCATGCGCCAAAATCATGGGTTTACGTGATGGTCAAGATCCCCCTCTCATCGCATAGTCGAGTCAACACGTTGGCAAGGCAATGCAAAAGGAGCATCGCAATGAAAATTCTCGGTATGGGAACCCCGGAACTTCTTATCATCCTCGTCGTCGTCCTGTTGATCTTCGGGCCGAAGAACCTCCCGAAGCTCGGTAGCGCGATCGGCAAGTCGGTGAAGGGCCTGCGCGAGGGCCTCGGGTCGGGCAAGAAGGCCGAAGAGGCGAGCGACGAGAAAGAGGTCGCTGAGAATCTTGTTGAGTCCGAGTCGGACACTGAAGAGCAGGAGGCACCCAAGACCGCGAAGAAGCGCGTGGTGAAAAAGGTCGCTGCCGCTGAATAGCGAACCACCCAACAAACCTAACCTTCCCTTGGGCGCATGGACATCCGCTATGCGCCCTTTCTGATTCGCGCGAGGGGTATCATCTGGGCTCCGTGCTTTACAATGGAGTCTGAAAAGAAGGCCGTTCGACCGAAGGGAAGTTAGCGTGATCCAAGGTTCAAGCGACGCGAGGCGCGCTCGTTTTGCCATTCTGGGCTTCGCATCCTTCCAGGTCTGCGTCATCTCGCTTCTCTATATGGGATCTAACTGCTCTTTCTCCCTCGGAAATCTCGAACTGGAGCGCGGGGAGCTTCTGTTTCCCCTGCTGTTCATGGTCTGCACGCTCGCCGCATGTGCTTTCGCTCCCAATTCAGCGCGTGCACGCCTGCTTTCAGCTCCCGTCGTCATTGCGAGCTCGCTGCTTATGGTGGCGGGCTCGCTCGC
>USJN01000268.1 GCA_900554945.1 uncultured Coriobacteriaceae bacterium
ATCAGTTCCTCCTCGTAAGGAAGTCGGTGGCTCAATCATATTCCTCAGCCTGAAAGAATGGGGTTATCGGGCCAAATTTACAAATATCGGGAAAGTCGACGATTATGTGCTGCTCTTCGCGGCATCGGGCATCGTCGTGGGATTTCCTCCATCATGCAAAGCGGGCGCTGCAAACCGGATTGCCCGCGCCCGCTTCGACATCGTCCATTGTGAGGCTCTCGCAAATGAACATCAAAGGGCTCTTGTTCAGATGTTGCGGCCCGTCCTCGACTTCGCCGCGATCGCGCGTTGCCCTGCGACAGGGGGCGACGTGCTTGTCGACGCGTAATCGATGGTCTTGGCGAGTACGCGCAACGGCTGCGCTTTCCGCAGAAGCCACAGCGACGCTGCTACTTGTGCGAGGCCGCCATTCGATGGGCGCATTCGCGAATCGCTCGCTCGGCTTCGCGTGGGTCGGAGATGCCAGCGACGCAGGCGTCCATCGGGCACTGCCCGTCACCCGCACGGTTTACTATAAAGGGAACCAGGTCGTCGCAGCCGCAGGCGATCCCGTTTGCCAGCAGGATATCCCGCGCGTCTTCGCTCAGAGCGGTCGCAAAAACCGCTGCCGGCTTGAGCTGCACGTACAGAAGCGCCGGCGCTTTGCCCACGACTTTGTCGGCGACAGACCAGCCCTCGAAGCTTCGGCCCTCGGAAATCCATTGGAGGAGGGGCTTCACGCCGCGCTCGCGGGTAATCATAGTCTCGCCGTTGCGGACGGCCACGCATGTTGCTCCCTTTGCTGAGAGCAGGGTTGTTCGCGCGAGTTCGGCGTCGTCTGCCTTGAGAGTGATGTCGTTCGAGGTTTCCAACTGCATCCAGGCTCCTTCGATGGCTTGTAAGACTCTCTGCAAAGCGTACCACGCAGGTGGACGACGCGTGGCGGAAGCCGTCTGGTCGATTAAAGCGTAGTGAGGGCTTGGAGCAGGAAAGGGGCGGGCTATGAGCGCGAAGGCGAATCTGCTAAGGCCGCAGGTTCCGCCGCTGCTAAAAACGCACAACGCCGAAGCGCAGCCCAAAGATGGACCGCGCTTCGGCTCGATTAGTCTTTCGGTTCCAGGGGGGTCTTGCTTACTTCCTTCCGGTACCCTTTGCCAGCTGTTTTCCGCCAAAGATGAAGAAGAAGGCGAAGGGGAGGAGCATGCCGGTGGCCATAAGCGGCAAGGCAATGGGGAGTTTGGACCATCCGCTGATTGCCAGTGGGCAAACGATGCACAAGGAAAAGAGGATTACAACGATTGCGAGCATGATCGCGAATGGGGCTGTCCCGCTCAGCTCGTCCCCTGTCGCCTCGTTTGCGAGTTGGTCCATCGATTTGCCGTTGGTGTCGCGAACGAAGAGAAGCGCGCAAATAAAGCCCAGGACGAACGGGACGATAAGCACAAGCACGACCAGCGACCAGTTGGTGGTTCCTCCGACGGTTTGGAATGCCGCCATACCCGCGATGCCACCGAGCACGATTGAGGACGCAGAGTCTCCAAAACGAGCGAACGCATGGCACCATGCAACGCCCGTGTTGCGTATTGCGGTCGGATACTGCTCCGGCATCAAGAGATTTACCGAGGTGATGGCATAGTTTAGGGAGAAGCCGAAGAGCAGCATAAGGCCAATGCAGAACAGGAATTGGTTGGGCGCGGCGAAGATGGAGCAGATGACGATCACGGCAGCGCAGAGAATCCATGCTCCTAAGAGGTTGCGCTTGCGACCAACTCGGTCGGAGATGAAGCCTGCGGCAGAGTTGGAGATGATCGCTGCAAAATTGTTCCATGTCTGCAGCGACACCGCCTCCGAAGGCAAATGGAATAGTCTTGATTGGAAATCGCTGCTGGGCGAAGCCTGCTGCGGCAAAGTGACGATGACTTCTTTTTAGCCTGTCCATTGCAGCGGACAGCCGCGGCATTCTTCTCGGCTACACTTCTCTCTATCGGGAAACGCGGCATATAGTAAGGGCACTACATCAAATGCTGTGTTATTCTCGCAGTAGTTCTATCCTGGCAGGGAAAATGCGTCTCGCTGGCAAGGCGAAGCCTAATGAGCCGTCAGCAGGGCGCAGATTCGGGAAAGAGGGCGCGCATGGCCACCATCGATGTTGACAAGCTTCGCGACTACATGACTGACTACTTCGGTACCGCCATGTTCAACGGTTTCCCCGCCGCGATTCTCGACCTCTCCGATATCGAGAGCATGGGCGCATACGAGCTTTGCCAAAAAGCGGAATCCCTCGATATCGACCTTCGCGATTTTAAAATTGAGTAGCTGAGCCCGTCCAAAGATCGGGACCCTTCTTGTTCTCGCGGGTGATTTCACTTGATTGGTAAGCGGTACAATAGTGCCAATACCACCAGCGGGAAAGGGATGACATGGGTTCTGGGGAAACTGTCGGAAAGAGGCGTTGTTCGCGCTTCGTAGTCGCAATAATCGCCGTTCTCCTCGGGATGGCGCTCGGCTTCTCCGCGCAAGCGGCGCCGGGTGTGCAGCTTGCTTTCGCGGCGTCGGTCTCGCAAGCAGCGCCCAACACGCAGACCGCCTTCGCCACGACAGAGGGTGCCTCCATAGAAACCCTCCAGCAGGGTGGCATCGAGCTTCAGGCCGACATGGAAAGGACCGTCTGGTGCTCGCGGTCGGGCAGCAAGTACCATTACAGCTCTACCTGTTCGGGGATGAAGAATCCCATCGCGATGACCTTGCAGCAGGCTGTCGATTCTGGTAAGCAGCCCTGTTCCAAGTGCGTGCACGAGTCGCCTACGCCCGACCCTGCCCCTAATCCCAGCCCTGACCCCACGCCAACTCCCTCGCCCGACCCGCAGCCCCAGTACCGCGGGTTCGTCGACGTCCCCGCCGACTCCTGGTATGTCGAAAGCGGCGTGTTCGACTACGCGCTCGACCACGGTCTCA
>USJN01000269.1 GCA_900554945.1 uncultured Coriobacteriaceae bacterium
GCGTTCGCCGATGACGGGGAAGAGGGCGATGAGCCGACGGCGCGTCAGGCGACGCAGGCGGACATAGACAGATTCTTGTCGTGAGACCAGGAGAAAACCGAATATGGCAGACGTTTACAAGGGGCTGACCGTCAAGCTCGGCGTGGACACCTCCAGCCTGTCGAGCGCGCTTCGCAAGGCGCGGAGCGAGGTTAGCGGCGTCGCCACCGACCTGCGCAAGGTCGAGCGCGCGCTCAAGCTCGATCCGGGCAACGTGAAGCTCCTCGCACAGCAGCAGAAGGACTACCAGCGGCAGATCGAGTCGACCAAGAAGCAGCTCGACCTCCTCAGACAGGCCGAGAAGCAGATGGAGGACATCGACGCGTTCACGCCCGAGCAGGAGGCTCAGTGGACGAAGCTGCAGTCCGACATAGTGATGACCGAGCAGAAGCTCAAAGGCTACCAGCAAGCGCTCACCGACTCCATCGTGAAGCAGGGGGCGGCGACGTCCTTGCTCGGCAAGCTCGGATCCGGCATCGAGTCCTTCGGCTCGCGCGTCCAGGGTTTCGGACGCGGCATGGAGGCGGTTGGAAACGGGCTCGCCCGCACCCTCACCCCTGCCGTGATCGGCGTCGGCGCGGCATCGGTCGCTGCGGCGGTGCAGATCGACACGTCGCTCACCAACGTAAAGAAGACCGTCGACGGCACCGACGAGCAATATCAGAAGCTGAAGGCGTCGGCCATCGAGTTCAGCAAGACCAACGCCGTGAGCGCCTCGCAGATCCTCGACATCCAGGCGCTCGGCGCGCAGCTCGGGTTCGCCATCGACGAGCTCGACGAGTTCGGGCAGGTCGTGTCCGGCCTCGACATCGCGACCAACATGGGAGCGGAGCAGGCGGCCACCGAGATGGCCCAGTTCGCCAACATCACCAAGATGTCGCACGGCGAGATCCGCAACTACGGCTCGGCCATCGTCGGGCTGGGGAACAGCTTCGCGACGACCGAGTCTGACATATCGTCGATGGCGATGCGCATCGCTGCGGCCGGCACGCAGGTGCACATGTCCCAGGCCGACATCCTGGGCCTCGCCACCGCGCTCGCGTCGATGGGCGTGGAGGCCGAGGCCGGCGGCACCGCCATCAGCACGATCATGGCACAGATCGACAAGGACATCGCCCTCGCGGGCGAGGCCATAGCCGGCGCGAGCGACATGACCCAGAAAGAGATCGACAAGGTAACCGGGTCGCTCGAGATATGGGCGTCCACGGCTGGTATGACGGCGCGGGAGTTCTCCGACGCGTGGAAGGCCGACCCCGTGCAGGCCCTCTCGGCTCTGCTGTCCAACATGGAGGCCGCGACCGCCGAGGGCGGCAACATGTCGGTCATGCTCCAAGAGCTCGGCATCGACTCGATCAGGCAGACCGACGTCATGAAGCGCCTCGCCGGAAACTCGCAGTTCGTCGCGGACGCCGTGGCGAAGGCGAACGAGGAATGGGACGCGAACGCCGCGCTCGGCAAAGAGGTGGAGAACCGCAACGAATCGCTCGCCGCGAAGTTCGAGATGCTGAAGAACCGGGCCGTCGCGATAGCCGAGCAGTTCGGCGGGCCGCTCGCCGACTCCCTTCTCGACGTCATCGACGCTGCCGAGCCGCTCATCAAGATGATAAGCGACGGCGCGAAGCAGTTCTCCGAGATGAGCAAGTCGGAGCAGCAGGCGGTGCTCAAGGCCGTGGCGCTCTCGGCCGCGATCGGCCCTCTGCTCACGGTCGTCGGGAAGGGCACCCAGAAGATCGAGGCGTTCGGCAAGGGGATCCGAAAGGTCGCCGAGTTCTTGGCCAGGATGGACGTGAAGGTGTCGGGAACCGCCGACACGCTCGGAGACCTCGAGTCGAGCACGAAAAAGTCGGAAGCTGCGACGAAGAGGAACACCGAGGCGGTGAAGAAGTCCTCCGTCGCCATCGGAGCCGCGAAGACGGCGATGGTCGGGCTGATCGCCGTGGTCGCCGGGTTCGTCCTCAAGCGCGTCATCGACGAGGTGATCGCCTACAACGACGCCTTGAAGACGGCGGAGGGCGCAACGGACGGCTTGCGCGAAGCGGTGGGGGCGTCGAAGAAGGACTTCGCGGACGCCGTGCCGGGCATCGAGGCGGCTGCAGGGGCGGTGGACGGGTATTCGGAGAGCGCCCGCGACGCGTTGCAGAGCCAGGCAGACCTCGCGCGCGATATCAAGGAAGCATGGACGGAAATAGGGACGAGCCGCGCGATCGTCGACGAGTGCACGGCCACGATAGAGAGGCTCACGGGCAAATACGACGAGAACGGCAGCAAGGCGCAGCTCACCGCAGCCGAGCAAGGCGAGCTCCAAGCCGCCGTGAGCATGGTGAACGACGTGTGCGGCACGTCGTACTCGGTCATCGACGCCCAGAACGGCGTGCTGTCCGAATCCGTGGACAAGATCAAGGCGAGCACCGACGCTTGGATCGCGAACGCGGAAGCGCAAGCGGCTCAAGAGCAGATGGTGGAGCTCAAGAAACGCGAATACGAGCTGAACGGATGGCTGGCGAAATCGACCGACGAGCTCAGGGAAAAGGGCGACAGGCTGGCCGAGCTGCAAGCGCATAGGACGGACCTCACGCTCGACGAACGGCAGGAGCAGCAGAGGCTGTCGAAAGAGCTCAACGAGGCCCATAACAACTACGACTGGCTCACCGACGCCATCAAGGAGAACAAAGGCGCTCAGGAAAGCCTAAGCAACACCTATTCCGACGCTCAGCAGAAGCTGCAAGGAACCGCCGCAGCAATCTCCGACGCTATCAGCGCGCACGAGGGATGGGGCGACGGCCTGGCCGAAGCCGGCGTTGACGTCGACGCCTTCGCTCAGAAACTGTCGGAGCTCGGCTTCACGTCGTCGGAGGTCTACGCGCTGTCCGACGAGAACATGATGCT
>USJN01000270.1 GCA_900554945.1 uncultured Coriobacteriaceae bacterium
TTGAGCAGGCTCTTAAACAAGAAATCCCAGGTCAAGCGCTTGCTCGACCTGGGATTTCTTGTTGGTCTCTTACTACCGAGTGGGGCACCTCGACTTTTGTGCCAGGATTGACTCGATTCGGTGTACTTTTACCCTTCGATCGCTTCCGCAAACCAGCTCGTGATGGACGTGGGGTGCGTGATGGCGGTTCCCACGACGACTGCCCAGGCGCCGGCGTCCATGGCGGCCTTTGCGTCGGCGGGCGTGTGAACGCGGCCTTCGCAGATGACGGGCTTGTCGGGGAATTCCGCCGTCGCTTGGCGCACGAGCGCAACGTCGGGGCCGTCGGTCATTCCGCAGTCGATGGCGGCTCCAGGATGCGAGAGCGTGGTCGAGGCGATGTCGCAGCCGATGGCGAAGGCATGACGGATGTCCTCAATCGTCGCGCAATCGGCCATGACGAGCACGCCTTCTTCCTTGAGCGGGCGCACAGTGTCTTCGAGCGTCTTGCCGTCGGGGCGCGGGCGGTCGGTGGCGTCTACCGCGACGATGTCGGCGCCGGCGGCGACGCAGGCGCGCGCATGGCGCAACGTCGGCGTGATATAGACGCCTTCGTGGCCTTCCTTCCAAATGCCGATCACGGGCACCTCGGTACGCCCCTTGATGGCGGAGATGTCGGAGAGCCCCTGGCAGCGGATTCCGCCAGCGCCGCCCAGCTCGCAGGCGCGCGCCATCTGCGCCATCGTTTCAGGGTGGCGAAGGGGCTCGCCCATGTAGGCCTGGCAGCTTACGATGAGTTTCCCTTTGAGCTGCTGAATAATGGAATCGATCATGAGATGCTCCTTTGCGGTTAGCGAGATGTGCTTCAGGATGGGCGCGAGCTGCAACGACGCATGCAGCTCGCCAGTTTTGAGTGGCGGTAGGGCTGCTTAGGCGTTAAAGCGAGTCGATGAGATTCTCGGCTGCACCGATGAGCGGGGCGGTCACGCCAAGCTTAGCATCGACGATGGGAAGGTCGCGCTGGATTGCGGGAATCTGGCCGTCGAACCCGCGCTGCAGCTCCGCGCGCCATTCCGCGCCGGCTTTCACCACCGAACCCGACAAAATGACGATGTCCGGGTCGAGGATGTTCGTAAGACCGGCGATAGCCTGGCCAAGCGCAAAGCCCGCTTCCTTGATGATGCGCCGTGCGGGCTGTTCGCCTTTTGCGGCAAGTGCGGAAATCTCGGCACCAGAGAGATGCTCCTCGGTGGCTTCGAAGAAACGCGCCTCGATGCCGCTGCCTGCGGCGACGCTTTCCAGATGCCCGCTTCCTCCGCAAACGCAGGGAATCCCCGTGGCGACGGAGGAGGCCATATGTCCCACCTCGCCCGCGAAGCCATGCTTGCCGCGTACGATGCGGCCATGCGCGATAACAGCGCCGCCGACGCCGGTTCCCGCCGCAATCATGATGCAGGTATCGGTACCGCGCCCAGCGCCCCAGCGGGCTTCTCCCACTGCATAAGCTTGCACGTCGTTCAAGACGGCGGCAGGGACGCCGCAGTGCTCGCGCAATGCTGAGGCAAGCGGTTGTCCGCCCCAGCCTGGCATGAGATCGTTCGCGTAGGCGATGTCGCCGGACTTCGCGTCGACGCGCCCGGCGGTTCCCACTCCGATACCGAGGGGGGAGGCGGGGGCGCACGCGGCAAGGTCGCTCGCGAGCGAGCAAATCTTGCCGAGGACGCTCGCCCCGCCCTTCATCGCCTCGGTCGCCACGGTGCGCGAATCTTCCACGACGGGTTCTGCTTCGGCGGAATCGTATCGAACGATGCTGCCCGTAATCTTGGTAGCGCCCACATCGATCGCGACAACACGTGCAGGAAAATCGCAGTTCGCAGGGAAGGTTGCCATGCTGCTCCTTGAATGGCTCGAAAGAAAGGAGCGCGACGAGCGGGCCTTTCGCCCTTACACGCCGCGCTCCTCTGCTGGGTGACGTTATTTGCGGATGGGCGCGTCGGTGTCCATGAGGCCCGCCTTCTTGAGAACCTCGACGATGGCCGCGACGTCTTCGCCTTCAAGCGCCTGGACGGGCTCACGCATCTGGTTCGTGTTGAACACGCCCATCTGCCAGAGCGCCGTCTTGAACGCGCCCACGCCGGCACCGAAGCCGACGGTCGCCTTCACGACGCGGGTGAGGAACATGAGACGTGCGAGGTGATCCTGCAGCTCCTTGACCTTCGTCCAGTCGCCTGCCTGGAACGCCTTGTACTGCTCGACGTAGCTGAACGGGTCGAGGTTCGCGAGACCGGGAACGGAGCCGTCCGCGCCGCCGAGGTAAGCGCCGTCGACGCAGACCTCATGGCCGGTGAGCAGCTGAAGCGGATGGCCTGCGTCCTCGTTTTCGAGCACGAGCCAACGGAAGGAGACGTCGTCGCCGGAGGAGTCCTTCACGCCCTGGAGCACGCCGTCCTTGCCGAGGCGCACGAGCATCGTGGGGTCGAGCTTGGTGTGCACGCACACAGGCAGGTCGTAAGCGAACAGCGGCAGGTCGGTGTTCTCGCGGATGTCGCGGAAGTGACGCTCGACCTCGCGCGGGCCGCCGAGCGCGTAGAACGGGGCGGTCGCGACGAGCGCGTCGACACCGTAGCCCTTTGCGCGCTTGCACTGGTCGATTACGCGTAGGGTTTCCATGTCGATGACGCCGGCGAGCACGGGCACGCGATGGTTCACGATGGCCACGGCTTCCTGCAGCACGTGGTAGCGTTGGGCGTCGGTGAGGAAGGCGACTTCGCCCGAGGACCCCAGGAAGAACAGGCCGTTCACGCCTGCATCGATCATGCGGTTGATGGAGCGCTCGAACGACTCGAGGTCGAGCTGCTTCTTTTCGTTCAGGGGGATTACCACGGGGGGAATTACGCCGTGGAACTCTTTGGTGTCCATGCCGTGCCTTTCATTTGACGGTCTTG
>USJN01000271.1 GCA_900554945.1 uncultured Coriobacteriaceae bacterium
CCCTCCTAATCGTCCTGACTCCATACTACCTTATGAAAAAACGCGCCGGACGAACATGCCCGGCGCGTCTACCGATAAAGCAAAATCCTCGGCGCTTCGCGAAATCTAGGGGTGCCGCAGACAATCGCGCTACAGCTCGAAGCCGTCTTCGACCTTCCCATGAGCAGATTGCGCCTTTTTCGCCGTACGCAAGAGGAACTCTTGGTTCGTCTCGGTGCGCTTAAGGGATTTGATCAGCATATCCATCGCTCGTTCAGTATTGTTCATATTCGAGAGGATACGACGAACTGCCCAAATGAGCGGGGCTTCTTGCGGATCAAGCAGCAAATCTTCCTTGCGGGTACCGCTCGTTACTGGATCGATCGCCGGGAAGATCCTGCGATCGGCGAGGTTGCGGTCAAGCTTGAGCTCCATGTTGCCCGTTCCCTTGAACTCCTCGAAAATGACCTCGTCCATCTTCGATCCGGTATCGATGAGAGCAGAGGCGAGGATGGTCAAGCTGCCGCCGCCTTCGATATTGCGCGCCGCGCCCAAGAAGCGTTTGGGCGGATAGAGCGCCGTCGAATCGACGCCACCCGAGAGGATGCGCCCGGAAGCGGGCTGCGCAAGGTTGTATGCACGGGCAAGTCGCGTGATGGAGTCGAGCAGGATAACGACATCTTCACCCATTTCCACCAGACGCTTCGCACGCTCGATAACGAGCTCCGACACGGCGATATGATTCTCGCACGGCATGTCGAAGGTCGAGGAAACCACCTCGCCGCGAACCGAGCGCTCCATGTCGGTAACCTCTTCGGGACGCTCGTCGACGAGCAGGCACATGAGGTGGACCTCGGGGTTATTCGCCGTGATGGAGGCCGCGATATCCTTCAGGATGGTCGTCTTGCCCGCCTTCGGAGGCGACACGATAAGACCGCGCTGGCCTTTGCCGATCGGCGCCGCAAGATCGATCACGCGGGCGGTGATCGTGCTCTTGCCGTGCTCCATAATCAAGCGCTCATCAGGATAAACGGGAGTCAAGTCAGAGAACTTAGGACGCTTTGACCCCTCTTCAGGAGCCTTCCCGTTAATCGAGATAAGCTTCTGGATCGCAGCGAACTTCTCATTCTCGCGCGCAGGGCGCGTCTGGCCGCATATCATGTCGCCCTTGCGCAAACCGTTGCGACGAATCATGGAAAGACCCACGTAGGCATCCGTCTCGCTGGGAAGGTATCCCTGCGTGCGCAGGAAACCATACCCATCGGGCATGATGTCGAGAATGCCGGAGACTTCGATGAATCCTTCGGCTTTCACGCTCGCCTCATACACTGCATCGACGAGCTCCGCCTTCTTAAGGCCCGTCACGTCCAGTTCGAGCTCGGCGGCCTTCGCCCTCAGCTCAGCGACCTTGAGCGCGGCAAGTTCCTCGCGGTTCACGCTCGGAGTGATCTCGCGGTTCTGCTGGTTGCGGCCACGGCGCTGCTTGCGGTCGTTGCCGTGCTTTTGCTGATACTGCTTCTGATTGTTGTTGCGATCTTTGTTATAACCGGAATGATTCTTTCCGGATTGCTTCTGCTCGTTTGAGGAATTCTGCTCCCCGCGAGAGCGACGCACGTGAACGGTGGTCTTCGACGGAGATGACGAATCTTTATGTGAAGCATTGGAAGAGGACGCCTCTGAAACCTGATCGTTATTTCGCTCGTCAGACTTGCTAGCCTCCCCAGTGCGAGCTTCATAAGCATCCGCATCCGATGCGCGCTCAGCGCTCCTGCGAGACGTCGTCTTACGTGCAGCGGGCTTGGCCGCTTTCGATTCGCCGTCAGCAGGAGCCTCCCCCGCCTTGGTTTCAGCCGCCCGCACAAGCGCTCCCTTGGATGAGCCTTCCGCATCAACGGGAACAGGGTTCTTTCGCGGACGACCAGGTCGGCGCTTGGGTTTCTCTTCCGCAGGGGCCTCGGAAGCCGATTGAGCCGCAGCCTTGGCAGCCTTAGCAGGCGCCGGGGTTGAAGCTGACTCGGCAGCCTCAGAGACAACGGGCGTTTTGCGAGGACGCCCAGGGCCGCGCTTCGGTTTGGCTTCCGCAGGTGCCTCGGCAGCTTCAGCCTTCACCTTCCGCGGGCGACCAGGGCCGCGCTTCACGGGGGAAGCGGAGGTCGTATTGTCAGCAGCCTTCTTCGGGGCTTCGGAAGCTTCAGCTGCTTTGGTCTCCGCCACTTCGTTATCGCTCATAATTTATGCCTGCTGCACTTTCTCCCAGTCCTTGAGGAAGGAATCAAGACCACGATCGGTCAGAGGGTGCTGCACCATCTTCTTCAGAACGCCGAAGGGAACGGTCGCGATGTCGGCGCCCATGAGAGCAGCCTGCGTAACATGATTCGCAGAGCGAATCGAAGCAGCAATGATCTCAACCTGCTCGCCATTGACCGTGTTAGCAGTGAAATCGTAGTTGTTGATTGCCGTCACAATATTAGCAACCTGCTCAAGACCGTCTTCAGAGATATCGTCGAATCGGCCGATGAACGGACTGATGTAGCGAGCGCCGGCACGAGCAGCCAAAAGTGCCTGTGGGACGCTGAAGCAAAGCGTCATGTTGACGGGAATGCCCTCAGCCGCAAGGGTGTGGGTTGCAGCAAGACCCTCAACCATAGTGGGAACCTTCACGACGACGTTCGGCGCGATTGCGGCAAGCTCACGACCATCAGCGATGATCTCGTCGCGATTCATGGCAACAGATTCAGCCGAGACAGGGCAATCCGGGCCAACAATGTCGCAGATGCGCTTGATGTGGTTGTGGAAGTCGTCAAGCTTCCCACCAATGCGTGCATAAAGCGACGGGTTCGTCGTGACGCCGGCAAGGGCGCCCCAGCTTGCAGCCTCCTCGATTTCCGCAAGGTCTGCGGTGTCAAGAAAGAACTTCACGGGTCCTCCTCAAATAGGGT
>USJN01000272.1 GCA_900554945.1 uncultured Coriobacteriaceae bacterium
ATGGATTTGAATGTTTCGAGAAATACAACCACGTCCAGTTTGAGATTCGCGTTCCGCACGTAGTACAGCTCAAGTTGTTGGCGACTGCCGTCTTCGTAGGTTGCATCGTTTCTTGCTTGAACCTGCCACCAGCCGGTGATGCCGGGCTTCATGCTCAGGAAAGCGTCCACATCCGTACCGTACGCAGGCAGCTCGTCGGCCACCACGGGACGCGGGCCCACGATGCTCATAGAGCCAGCAAGCACGTTGAGGAACTGGGGCAGCTCGTCGAGGGAGGTCCTGCGCAGGAAGCGCCCGACTCGCGTGACGCGGGGATCGTCCTCCACCTTGCGCTCGCTTCTCCACTGCGCCAGCTGCTCAGGGCTCAGATGCTTCTCGACATCGTCGGAGTCGGCCACCATGGTGCGCAGCTTGAAGATGCGTAACGGTTGGCCGCGATAGCCGATGCGCTCTTGGCGGTATATCGGCGAACCGGGGGATTCGAGGCGAATGATCAGTAAGAGCAGCGCGATCGGCGCCAAGCCAACAACGACCACGCACAGCGAGAACGCTATATCGAAAGCGCGTTTAACAAAGCGGTAGACCAGACCGTTCCCGGCGGTCTCAGCGACGTGCTCCTCCTCAGAAACAGCGAACGCGCTTTCCCCGGCTTCCGCCGCTAGCGTGCCGCCTTCGAGTAAATCTTCTGTTGTCGTTTGAGTTTCAACCACCAGCACACGACCCTTGCGGTCAGCACCCCCCCCCCGTTGAGCGATTCAGCCTCATGCGGACTTCCTCACGATTTCCAGACCGACGCTGGCGGGGACGGTACGACCGAACAGGCTGACGTCGATGTAGGCGCGACGCTTGTGGCGGTCGATCTTGCGGATGTCGCCCTCGAAGCCCATGAGCGGACCGCGCGTGACGGTGATCTTGTCACCGCTTATGTAGCCCTCGCTCATGCGCACGGTATGGTTGCCGTCCATGAACGACAGGAACCAGTCGCGTTCCTTACCAGTGAGCGGGAAGAACGAGTTCTCCTCGTTGCCCAGCAGACGAATGGGCATGGGCACGCGCGACAGCTCCCTATTGAGAGCCTCGGGGTCATCGGTCACGAAGAACAGGTACCCCGGGAACAGCAGCCGCTTCACCAGGCGCCATTCGCCGCGGATCTTCCACATGACCTCGTATTCGGGCATGAAGCAGTCCTCCATGACGGAGGGCGGTACCAAACGGCGGCACATCTCGAGCGTCGAGGACTCACGACCCGCTTGCACTTGCGCCACGTACCACATGCCTGCTCCTTTCCCTCGCACATGTCGAACCGCTCCGTCAAAAGAAAAGAGGATGAATAGCTGCGCCCCGCCGCCGCCCTCAGGCAACGGCCGCTCATGCAGAGCCGGCTGCGCATCTATTCATCCTCTTGTCGATCGACGGAACGCGCTTTGCGACGATTTCGCCTTCTCAAGATATGTAACGAGCCTTGCGACTCCCGTATTTGTTGCTCAAATACAACAATCACGGCGAAAGAAAAAGGCGACGAGCGCCCTTCCCTCCCTTAACGATCATGCAATGTTGTATATAGTCCGTTGTTATATACACAACATCCACGATACGCTGCGACGATGCGAAACATACTTCAAATAAAAGTCGGTCTGCGCATCAAGGATCTGCGAGCCGTCCACGATGTCAGCCAAGAGCGGTTCGCCAACAAAATCGGCATGGACCGCACCTATCTGGCCTCCATCGAGGTCGGGCAGCGCAACGTCACCCTGCAGAACCTCGCGAAAATCGCGAACGGGTTCGACATGACGCTTTCCGAGTTCTTCGAGGGTATTCCCCGCGTCGACCCAAATACCTGACCATTTCGATCAGCGGTTCGTTCGTCGCGGTCTTTATTATACCTACATGTTGTATAAACACAACAAAAAGGTAACGAATGACGATAAATCCGCAACGAGCGGCATTTCCATACCAACGCCGTCCCGCAGCGCGACGGAATCGCGAGACTCCGTCGTTGGTCGAGACGATCCCCTCCGTCAGTCCGCCACCAAGGCGCACGCCTCTTGCTTGAAGAGCGGATGATCGGTACCCAGACCCTGAAGCTCTAACGAGACACCGGGAAGTTTGGCCGTGATCTCGAGGGTGCCGCCCAGGCTGGTGATGTAGCGCCGCAGCGTCTCCACCTGCATGACGTCGATGCTGCCGTTCTCCAGGTCGGAGATGCGCTTCTGGCTGACGCCCATCTTGGCGGCGACCTCCTTCTGCGTCATGCCGCACGCCTTGCGCGCCTGCTGCAGCTCATAGCCCTTGATCTTCGCCTCGACGAGAAGACGGCCTTCCTCCAACATTTCAGGAGTGATGTCAGGACGCGTTTCAAGAAATTCTTCGATGGAAAGGCTCTTCTTCATTTCTCATCCTCCAACTCGCTCAAATGCTGTCGGTAAAGCCTATCGGCTCTCGGAATAGCCCGCGCATACCAACGATTCCATCGCTCGCGGGTTCCGCCAGCCGATTTGTCGCCCGCCAGCAGCGTCACCGCACGCCGCTTCGGGTCGAACGCGAACAATATCCTGATCTCGCTTCTGCCGGAAGAAGGAGGTCTAAGCTCTTTCATGTTCTTGAACGACGAACCTTTCACCGTGTCCACAAGCGGCCTTCCCAGTCCTGGGCCCACATCGCGAAGCTCGTTCAGCGCCACCGTCACACCGACGATCGTCTCCTGATCCTGCTCCTTAAGCCATGAAGCTATCAGGCTCAGGTCAACTTCCCAGTTCCCCATAATATACCTCACACGTTATTTTATGTCCAGCATTCCTCCTCGTTCAATGATAGCGACGCGATCTCACGCGCAGATGGCAGGGATCTAGCGCGGGTTCCCCCTGAATCCAGCGCCTTTCCCACGCCGCCCCAACGCGGTTTCCACGCGCGG
>USJN01000273.1 GCA_900554945.1 uncultured Coriobacteriaceae bacterium
CTTGCGGCTTTAGCCGGGCGTTTTCCCTGATGCGGGAGCTTTACAGCTGCTCTCCCGACTCGATCGCCCGATAGAGGTCGCCGCCTTGGGAATCGACGGCCACGAAGACGGGGAAGTCGATAAGCTCGATGCGGCGCAGCGCCTCAGTCCCTAAATCATCCCAAGCGACGGTTTCGCTTTCGGTGACATGCTTCGCGAGCAGCGCCGCTATGCCGCCGACGGCCGCGAAGTAGACGCAGCGGTTGCGTACGCAGGCGTCGATGACGGCTTGAGAGCGCTTTCCCTTGCCGATGCAGGCGGCAAGCCCCGCGTCCATGAGCTCGGGCGTCGCGAAGTCCATGCGGCTTGCCGTCGTGGGGCCGACGCTTCCGAGCGGGCGGCCTGCGGCTGGCGGAGTGGGCCCTGCGTAGAAGATGGTCTCGCCCGCGAGCCCGAAGGGGAGCTCGCCTGTTTCCCGCAGGGCCGCGAGCATGCGCTCATGCCCTGCGTCGCGGCTCGTGAACACGGTTCCGGTCAGGCGCACCTCCTGCCCGATGCGCAGTTCTGCCAGCTTTTCACGATTGGCTGGCAAGGTCATGCGGATTGGTTCGCTCATGGTTAGTCCTCCCAGCTCAAAAGGTCGATTGAGACACTGCGCATAGCGGAGCATCCCATGTTGACGGCGACGGGGAGCGCCGCGATATGGCAAGGCGCCGTCTCCAGGTGCACGGCGAGCGCCGTGGTCTTGCCCCCGAGCGCCCCAGGGCCTATGCCGGTCGCGTTTATGGCCTCGAGCAGCTCGCGCTCGAAGGCAGCGTGCTTAGGCGATGCGGCGGGGCTTCCGATTTCCCGCAAAAGCGCGTGCTTGGCGAGTCCCGCTACCTTGTCGAAGGTGGCGCCCACGCCCACGCCCACGATAAGCGGCGGGCAGGCGTTGGCCGCCTTCTCGCGCACGCAGTCGAGCACGACGTTTCTCACGCCCTCGATTCCCGCGCCGGGGGCGAGCATGACCACGCGGGAGGCGTTGTCCGACCCGCCGCCCTTCAAAAGAACGTGCAGCGTCGCGCCGTGCCCCGGCCGGGTCGCGATCTCGGCGAAAGCGGGCGTGTTGTCGCCTGTGTTCGCGCGGTCGAAAAGCGCGTCGTGCACGACGCTCATGCGCAGGCGCCCGTCGGTGTAGGCGCGCGCGACCGCGTCGTCGACCTGCGAGAGGACATCGCCGGGGATGGAAAGCTCCTCGCCGACTTCGAGCCTCACCCAGCAGGTTCCCGTGTCCTGGCACAAAGGCACCCCGTCCTCGCGCGCGATCTGCGCATTTTCCAACAGGCAGTCGAGCACCGATTGCGCGCGCGACTGCTCTTCGATCTTGCGTGCGGCAGCCAGGCCGCAGAGCACGTCTTCTCGCAGACCGACCGCAGCGGCGCGAATCGCGTCGTAGGCCGCGTCCGCCACGCGCTTCGCCGTGAGAGTATTGTTCTCCACTCGATTTCCCTTCTCGTCTTGCAAATGCGTTGAGTGTAGCACGAGCCGCCGTCTTTCGCGTAGGTCCTCGAACAGCGGCAGGGTGAGCGACTTCCGCCGCGTTGGCCTCGCCCCGCTCGATGGATTGCCTGTGCGCTTGCCCGCGCGGATTCGGCGATGCGGCACCGAAGCGGTATACTTTTACGGTTGTATAGAAGCGCGCAAGGGCGCGTGCGAAGCGAGAAGGCTCGGAGGTAAGGTATGGACATCGCGCAGGAATCGCTGCGTTTGCACGAAGAGTGGCAAGGTAAGCTCGACACCGTTCCCAAGATGGAAATCAAGACGCGCGAGGATCTGGCGCTCGCTTATACGCCGGGCGTCGCCGAGCCGTGCAAGAAGATTGCGGCGGACCCCGCGCTCGCCTATACCTACACGCAGAAGGCGAACACCATCGCCGTCGTCTCCGACGGGTCGGCGGTACTTGGCCTGGGCAACATCGGTCCTTTAGCCGCTATGCCCGTCATGGAAGGCAAATGTGCCCTCTTCAAGGCCTTCGGCAATGTGAACGCCGTGCCCATCTGCCTGGATACCCAGGACGTCGACGAGATTGTCGAGACGGTCAAGCGCCTCGCCCCCGCGTTCGGCGGCATCAACTTGGAGGACATCTCGGCACCGCGCTGCTTCGAGATTGAGAACCGCCTTATCGACGAGCTCGATATCCCCGTGTTCCACGACGATCAGCACGGCACCGCCATCGTCGTGCTCTCCGGCGTCATCAATGCACTTCGCCTCACGGGCAAGAAGAAGGAGGAGTGCCGCGTGATCGTGAACGGCGCGGGCTCGGCGGGCATCGCCATCGCCAAGCTCATGCTGAGCTACGGTTTCAAGAACCTCATCCTGTGTGACAAGTGCGGCATCATCTGCTCGAAGTCTGAGGGCACGACTGACGCTCAGCGCGCCATGCTCAAGGTGACAAACCTCGCGGACGAGGAGGGATCTCTCTCCGACGCCATGCGCGGTGCCGACATCTTCGTCGGCGTGTCTGCCCCGAACATCGTGAGCGAGGACATGGTTTCCTCCATGAACGACGACGCGATCCTCTTCGCGATGGCCAACCCCGTCCCCGAGATCTACCCCGACGTGGCTCGCCGCGCGGGCGCACGCGTCGTCGGCACGGGTCGCTCGGACTTCCCGAACCAGATTAACAACGTGGTCGCCTTCCCCGGCATCTTCAAGGGCGCCCTCGAGGCGCGCGCGACGCGCATCACCAACGATATGAAGCTCGCCGCCGCCTCCGCGCTCGCCGCTCTCGTGTCCGACGAGGAGCTTTGCGAGGACTTCATCATGCCCGAACCCTTCGACCCGCGCGCCGTCGAGGCAGTTGCCGCCGCCGTGCGCAACTGCGTGGCGGACTAGGAGCCCACGCCGTTGACGCCCGAAAAACATACCGCCGAGCCTGCGCAGCCCGT
>USJN01000274.1 GCA_900554945.1 uncultured Coriobacteriaceae bacterium
GCCGCGCATCGTTTCAAGATGCGCGGCGCTTCTTCGTTTCCGAAAGGGAACCTCTTCCTAGACGATGCGCTCAGGATGCGCGTACACGTTGAAGACGTCGCGCTTGGCGAATCCGACTAGCGTGACGCCCCAACGCTGGGCCAGACGCATCGACAAGCTTGTGGGCGCACCGGGAGACGCAACAACAGGGCAGCCGAGACGAATCACCTTCACGATGATCTCGCGCGGCACCCGGCCGCTGAATAGGAGCATCTTATCCGACGCATCCACCCCGTTCAAGAAGCACCAGCCGACCAGCTTGTCCAAAGCACTGTGGCGCCCGATATCCTCGAACCATGCAACCACCCCGCACTGGTCGACCAGAACCGCGCTGTGCACGCCGCCCGTGCGCCGAAACAGCAGCGAGCGGTCCTCCAGAAGAGCCATGCGCTCGACCACCTGAGCCGCTTGCAGCGTGAGATCGGACTCCACCGGCAAGAACCCTTCCGCATCGCACGAGGGATCTCCGCCGTCACCACGCTCGAACACTCCGGAAATCACCACCCCGCCGTCGCGCAGCGTTTCGACGTGTCGGCGACGTCGACGCGAAGCCCCGGCAACATCGACACGCACCGACACCGCACCCGAATCCAGATCGACGTCTATAGCGCTCACCTGCTCAGGATCCGTGATAACACCCGCCAAGAACAAGTTGCCTGCGACCAGCTCGCGCACATCCCAAGGCGAACATGTCGTGTCGCACTGCCGTGCGCCGTTCACGAACACGGTCAACTCCGCCTCCTGGATGACCGAATCGTCCCGCTTCGAAAAGCGCGCGTCTTCGTACCGCACGATAGGCATATGCGTGCATGCCGAAACCTTGGACTCCGTATCGACAAGGGCAAACGAACGGCTGCGGATCATGGAGCACCTCTTTTCAACCGATCGCATTCGAAACTCCGAGCGGGCGGCGACCCGAAAAGGCCGCCGCCCGGAGAGGGAGGGAAGGCGAGATCAGGCATTCACCTTGTTGGGAAGGTACCAAACCGAAGGATTCGCCCCTTCGTCGGGAAGCAGCTGGAAGCCGGCGGCGGATTCGGCCTGCTTTTTCAGCGTTTCCAAGTCGCCGAACACGCGCGCGCCAGCCGGACATGCAGCCACGCACGCCTGAGGCTCGTTGCCGCCTGCATCGATACGATCGACGCAGAAGGTGCACTTGTCAACGCGCCCCTGCGGCATGGCGGTATACATGACGGCTTCGTACTCGTTAAGTTCGGTCCCGAAATAGCCGTCCTCGTTCTCGCGGTAATAGCGCGCGCCGTAGGGGCAAGCCATGATGCAGGATTTGCAGCCGATGCACTTCTCCTTGTCCACCACCACGATGCCGTCTTCGCGTTTGTAAGTAGCGCCCTCGGTCGGACACGCCTCGACGCAAGGCGGATTCTCGCAATGCATGCACAGCATGGGGACGATATGCATCGTTGCGTCTGGATACTCGCCCTCAAACTCTCGCTTGACATGGGAGCGCGTTATACCCGGAGGGGTTCCATGCGCCTCCTTACACGCTACGGCGCATGCGTGGCATCCCACGCATTTCTTCAGATCGATCAGCATTCCGTAAGCCATGGTTCACTCCTCCCTTTATGCGATCTTCTCAAGCTTGACGCGAATGCACTGGTCGAACGCCGAGCACACATGATCCATGCGGTCAGGGGTCTGACCGGGAACCAGATGCACAACGGGAACGCCCTTGTCCTTCGCAATGGGCATATAGGCCGACTTCGAACCCCAGTGCCCGCCGATGACGGCCACGCATTCGGAATGCACGCCCTCGGACGTAGCCAGCACGCCCTCCACCGATACGCCGTCGACCGTGACAAGCCTCACCTTATCACCGCTGGCGAACCCTTTCGCCCGAGCCGTAGCGGCGTTGATCTCAATGGTGTAGCCGTAAGGGTTCTCTTCATTGATCTCGTTGATCCAGGGGTTCTCCATGAGCCACGAGTCGGTGTTGATCGCATCGGTGTAATACACGGGGAGGATGTCGAAGCCAGGATCGGTCACCTCATACCCGCAGCCGGGCTTCCAATCGGGAAGAGCCTGGTAGTCGTCGACCTCCCACGGAATGCCCAGCTCGGCGACCTTGGCCTCCACCTTGCTCTTCGCCTCCAACAGGAAGTCGAAGTACAGCGGCACGCGGCCAGGTTCACCGTTTGCCCAGATGTACACTTCGTCAACGGTGCGAGGATGATCGTACACAGCATGCTCTTTCAGCCATGCGAAGTCGTGCTCTTCGTCGATGTTGGATTTTAAGATGGAATCGGCGAAAGCCTCTACGTCGAGCTTCTGGTCCATGGGTACCGAATACTCGTCCTTCACGCGGAACATGCCGTTAAGCGTGGCGATGAATTCGGCGTTCTTTCCGGCGCGACTTGCCAATTCTGCGAACAGCTGCCAGCTGGAAGGCGCGCCGTCCTTCGGCTCGACGACCTTCTGCCACACGGGAACGGTCCACGGATTTTCCAAACCGCCGATGACACGATGGTTGCCTGCTGCATGCGGCAGCGGCTCGGTGCGCTCCAGATAGCAGCATTCGGGCAAGATCACATCGTAGAAATAGGACGACTCGTTCAGAAACATATCGATGCCTACAACGTACTCGTAATTCTTGAAGATTTCAGCCTGTTCGTCGTAGTTGCCCCACCATTTGATGGGATTGCATGCATAGCAGAGAGCGACCTCGGCGGCCTGCGTGCGATACAGGTCGGGATGAGCCTGGGCAATGTGCTCGAAGTGGTTGTCGTCGGACATGGGCTGGAGTTCCATCATGCCCATGGTCGTAGGCGTGTAATCGCCTTCGTACACCTTTTTATAGTAAGAGTTCGGAAATGCAAGCAGCAG
>USJN01000275.1 GCA_900554945.1 uncultured Coriobacteriaceae bacterium
CCACCGCGCCGTCGCCCGCCACCGTGTGACGCTTGTCGGCTTTTCGACGATCGCGCGGCGGGCCTTTCCCGCTGTCGTATAATTCGCCTAGCATCTTTGCATAACCGGGGAGCTCGCATGCGGCGCTATGCTGCGCGGCGGGCTGAGAGGAAGCGCGCTTTCGCTTCGACCCGAGACCTGATGTGGATAATGCCAACGAAGGGAGTCGGATAATGGCGAACAGCCAGGTAATTTCGCATACCAAAATCACGCAGATCGATTTCGCGCGCGCAGGGGAAATCACGCCCGCTATGCGCATCGTCGCTGAAAAGGAAGGCCGCGCGCCCGAATTCATCCGCGAGGGGGTCGCAGCCGGCCGCATCGCCATCCCCGCGAACATCCACCACACGTCGCTTTCCCCCGAGGGCGTGGGCGAGGGGCTTCGCACGAAGGTGAACGTGAACTTGGGTATCTCGGGCGATCTTGCCGATGAGCAGGTCGAATGGGAGAAGGTCGACATCGCCTTCGAACTTGGCGCCGAGGCGATCATGGACTTGTCGAACAGTGGGAAGACGCAGTCGTTCCGCACGCGGCTGATCGAGAAGTCGCCTGCGATGATCGGCACCGTCCCCATGTACGATGCCATCGGCTATCTCGAGAAGGCTCTCATCTCCATCACCGCCGAGGACTTCCTCGACGTCGTGCGCCGCCACGCTGAGGACGGCGTCGACTTCGTCACAATCCATGCGGGCATGAATCGCCGCACCATCGAATCGTTCAAGGAAACGGGGCGGCTCATGAACGTGGTGTCGCGCGGCGGCTCGCTCATCTTCGCGTGGATGGAGGCGACGGGCAACGAGAACCCGTTCTACGAGTACTACGACGAGGTGCTCGATATCCTGCACGAGCACGACGTGACCATTTCCCTCGGCGACGCGATGCGCCCGGGCTGCAATTACGATGCGACCGATGCTGGGCAGATCTCCGAGCTCATCGAAATCGGCAAGCTCACCAAGCGCGCGTGGGACGCGGGCGTGCAGGTCATGGTCGAGGGGCCGGGGCATATGGCGATTGACGAGATTGCGGCGAACATGAAGCTCGAGAAGCGCCTGTGCCACAACGCGCCGTTCTACGTGCTCGGCCCGCTCGTGACCGATATCGCCCCTGGATACGACCACATCACCGCAGCTATCGGCGGGGCCATCGCGGCGAGCTCCGGCGCGGACTTCCTGTGCTACGTCACGCCTGCCGAGCACCTTCGCCTTCCCGATGCCCATGATGTGCGCGAGGGCCTTGTCGCGACGAAGATCGCAGCGCACGCGGCAGACATCGCGAAGGGTATCCCGGGTGCGCGCGAGCGCGATGCGCGCATGTCGGATGCTCGTCGTCGCATGGACTGGGAAGAGCAGTTCTCGCTTGCGATCGACCCGGTGCGCCCGCGCAAGGTGTTTGAGAGCGCCCCTCCCGAAAACGAGGGGACCTGCACGATGTGCGGCAAGATGTGCGCGGTCCGCACGGTGAACAAGATTATGGATGGCCTGGTCATCGACCTCGACAACGAATAGCCAAACGACGAAGGGAGACGCAATGCTTGGAGACGAGAACAACAACGAGCTGTTCGACCTCGCGAATTTCGATGCGAAGAAGACGGCCCTGCTCGTGATCGACGAGCTCGGCGACCCGACGGGAACCCCGCTCGAGCAGACGCTTCTGCCTGCAATTGAGAACACCGCCCGCATCGCGGCGGCTGCCCGGCGCGCAGGCGTCCCCGTCATTTTCACGAACGATGCCCATATCCCCGGTCTCGATCGCGAGTTGCTGCTCTGGGGCGATCACGGCATCGCCGGCACCCCCGAGGCGCAGACCTCGCCGCTGCTTGACCCCAAGGAGGGCGATTTCACCATCGAGAAGCGCCGCTACAGCGCGTTTTTCCAGACGGGACTGCGCCTTCTGCTCGACGAGCTCGGCGTCGACACGCTCATTTGCACGGGAATGGACACTAACATCTGCGTTCGCCATACGCTTGCCGACGCGTACTTCAACAACTACAACCTTATCGTTGCAGGAGACGCGACGGCGACGTTTCTCGTAGGGAACCAGGAGGAGGGGCTTGAGTATTTCAAGACCTGTTATGCTGCCTGCGTTCTTTCTACCGACGACGTCGTGGCGCTGCTCGAGAAGTAGGGGGCGCGCATGAAGGCGGTCGTGAGCATAGCTGGATCGGACTCAAGCGGCGGCGCGGGCATTCAGGCGGACATCAAGACGATAGCGGCGCATCACCTGTTCGCCGAGACGGTCATCACCGCGCTCACCGCGCAAAATACGCTTGGGGTAATGGGGGTGCACGAGGTGCCCGCCGCGTTCGTCTCGGAGCAGATCGACGCGGTCTTCTCCGACATCCGCCCCGATGCGGTGAAGGTCGGCATGGTGTCGTCGGCCGAGATCATCCGCGCGATTGCCGGCGGCCTCGACAAGTGGCATGCGGAAAACATCGTGGTCGATCCCGTCATGGTGGCGACGAGCGGCGCGCGTCTTATCGGCGAAGACGCGGTGTCGGCGCTTATCGAGGAGCTTCTTCCCCGGGCGAGCGTCATCACCCCGAACATTCCCGAGGCGCAGGTCCTTTGCGGTTGCGAGTTGTCGGACGAGGAATCATGCGAGCGCGCGGCTGTAAGCCTTGCCCGCTCGCTTGGGGTCAACGTCTTGGTGAAGGGAGGGCACGGTGCCCACGACGCTAACGATGTGCTCGCAACACGTTCGGGCGAGACCCACTGGTTCCGCCATGAGGCGATTCCGACGAGCAATACCCATGGGACGGGATGCACGCTCTCTTCTGCCATCGCATGCGGTCTTGCCTGCGGGTTATCCGTTCCCGACGCGGTTGCGGCGGCCAAGG
>USJN01000276.1 GCA_900554945.1 uncultured Coriobacteriaceae bacterium
GGACCCAACCGGGATCCTCGCCTTTGGGATTGGTGCGCTTCATAGGGTAGCGCAGACGGTCTGGATGGTAGCACGCCTGCAGCGAAGCCTGCGACTTGCTGCAGCTGTTCCCCGACGACGCGAACGAGCTCTCGTCCCCCTCGATCTTGATGGCGCGGCCGTTCTCCACCGTCACCCACACGCCGCATTCCATCTTGCCGCACCCGCGGCACATCGTGCGAATACGCTGCACGCCGTCCGACGACGCAACCGTTCCGCTGTCGTGCTCTTCGGCAAGCGCCGCCGGCGCCGTTGCCGACGTCAGCGCAAGCGCAGCGCTCGTCACCCCTGCGAGCCTCATGAAGCTGCGACGGCTCATGGTGCCGAACGACCGCCTTTGCGTGGTGTTCGCCATAGCTCCTCCTCTGCCGGTTCCCTTTTCACCCGCACTCCAACGAGCGGGCCGGACCAAGCGTCCGTGCGAACCATGATGCAGATCGAGCGCGAGTTGAGCACCCCACCGCTGATGCGAACTCTGTTCAACCAGGTCAGAAACCCTACTATCGAGCTCATGAAAGACCTACCACCGAGAGTGGTATTTCGCCATCCGCCCGCCGCCGCGGTATCGGCGAATTGCTATACTGACGACAATGCTCGAACGAGCCTTATCGCCATGGGGATGTGAGTAAAAGGGGGTCCGCATGACAGACGAACGAGGATCGTCGCCGCTTGCGCTGGCGATTCGCGAGGTGCCGGGAATCGCGATCGCTTCGATCGGCTTCGGATGCGCGCTGCTCGCCATCGAAGGCGACCGCCTCTCGACGATCAGAACCGTCAATATCAGCGGCGACTACCACGCCGTCGCGTCGCTCGTATCGTTCCTTCTCCTGATCATGCTGGCTCTTGCGTATCGCAAGCTGGACGCGCCCACCCACGTTCCCGCCGCGATCGTCATCGGCGCAGGAGCGTTGATGTCGGCTTCCATGTTCGTCGTCTTGCAGCAAAGCGTATGGGAGGACAACCCCATCGTATCCTCCATCGCGCGCATCGTATTCGGGCTTGGAGAGGGCGTCATCCTGTTTCTCTGGATGAAAGCGCTCTTTCCCTACGGGGCGCGCGCCTGCGCCGCCGTGCTGGGCCTGGGAACGATCGTCGTTGCGGCAATGAACAGCCTCATCGCGTTTCTGAAGGTGGATGCCGCTTACGGCACGGTATCGCTGCTCCCCATCGTGTCGATGGTGCTGCTCTGCTATTTCAGGGAATACGCCCGTTCGCGCGCGCCGCGTGCGGATCGCGACGACATCCCGAGCGAGGATGCCTGCGCGAGCCCGGAGCGGAGCATGGTGGCGGGAATCGGCTGCCCCGATCGATCCCTCATCGTCCCCTCGGACCAGGCTCCTCGCGGTCGACGAGTATTCGTCGTGACGATGATGCTGTCGCTGGCTTGCTATGCCGTGGTGTTCGGACATATCCACTACCAATGGATTCCCCTGCAAGACGGCGGGACGGTATCGCTCATCATCCAGCTGGGCACGGCCGTGGGCACCGCATGCGGCGGAGCGGCCATCCTCGTGCTCGTCCAGTACTTCTGGAACAGGCGGAGCCTCGAGCTGTACAAGGTGTTCCTCATACCCACCGTGCTTCTTGCCTTGTGGCTGTCGTCCTTCGTGAACGAGACGTGGATATTCCTCTACCTCGTCTTGCTGAACATCACGCAGAAGCTGGTGTTCCTCTTTATCATGCTGGCCCCCTTCCTCATCGAAAGCAAACGACCCTACCTGATGCCCTGGTGCGTCGCGTTCCTCTCGTTCACCGCGGGCAAAGCGGCGAGCTCTCTTCTATTGGAGCATATGTCGCCCGACGTATTCGTGTCCAGCTCGGTCATCGCGCTTGTCGTATTGTTCGCCTGCGGAGCCATCACGTCGCTTTCGGGAAGCATCACCGACTACCACACGCCAATCCGCGGTCAATGGCCCGGCCCTGACGCACCCGACGTTCACGATGCGCTTCCCCACGCGAACAAGCTGCAGAACGCGTGCCATGCGCTCACCGACCAGTACCAGCTGACGGGGCGCGAGGAGGAGATCCTCGTATTGCTGGCACGCGGCCGCACCGCGCAGCATATCGCGGACACGCTCGTCATCACGCAGTCCACCGCGAGGACCCACCTTCGCAACATCTATGCGAAGATGGACGTCCACAACCAGCAGGAGATCCTCAATCTGGTCGAGCAGACCATCGACGAGCAGAAGAAGGCATGAGCATGCTGCACAGCCATTACCCTTGCAACCGAAGCTCTTTCAGTCTCCGGAAAAACGTCGAGACGCTCACGCCGAGCCGAGCCGCCGCCTCTTCGGCATCCAGCTCGCGCGCTTCATAGCTCGAAACCACCTCACGCAGCACAAGTTCGTCCATCGGCTTGCGCTTGCGGCCCTTGTACGCGCCCCGCTCGGCAGCCGCGCGCACGCCCGAGATGCGCTTCTCCTCGCGCGCGCGATACGCCTTCTCGTACATGGATAGAAGGACGTCGTGCAGCACCTTGCGCTCGCTGTCGGCAATAGGCTCGCCGTTCAGAAAGAGGGCATCGCCTCGGCACAGCGCCGAAAGCACCGCTCTTGCAGCCTGCTCGGAGTTCGCGGCGCCCGCGATCGCGTCGGCCACGTCGACATCGGCACCGACCTCGCGTTCTTCAAATGGCCGAACGTACAAGCCATCTCCTATGTAGCGCGTATCCGTCCTGATGAGCCATTCGATCTTGTCGAGGTACTCCATGCCGCATGCATCGAGGAGCTGCCACAAGCCCTCGCGGCTCTCGGACGGCGCCCGCTCGCTCACGAACGTCGGGGTGACGTTCTCGCGCACGTATTCCGTCTTGCGCAACGACAGGTCGTACCCC
>USJN01000277.1 GCA_900554945.1 uncultured Coriobacteriaceae bacterium
TACTCGCCCACGATGAGATTCGTGATGAAGGCGGGCGCCACGATGAAGAGCACGACGCCAAGCGCGAGCCCGCAAACCATCGAGATGGCCATCTCCTTCTTGCCGAACTCGGGCTCGGGCTCCTTCGCGCTTGGGGTACTGTTAGCTTCCTTGTTATTTACGACGGGCTCGGGAGCGTCGCCCTCGTCCTCTTCCGCATAGGCGTGGAGGGTCGCAATCTCTAACGCCTTGAAACCCAAGACAAGCGACTCGACCAGGGCACGGCATCCGCGCACGAGCGGCCAGTACAGCCAGCCGTTCTTCTCCTTCCCGCTCGCCAGGTCGTGCTCTTCGGTGTACACGGCGCCGGAAGGCTCGCGCACGGCGACCGACCAGTTGTACTTGCCGCGCATCATGATGCCTTCAAGCAGTGCCTGCCCGCCGACGTGGGTCTTGCGCGCGCCGTCTTCCGAAAACGCGCGGGAGAGATCGCTTTTCTCGCGAGTCACTTGTCCGCTAGCTCCTTTTCACACGAGGATACGGGTTTTTGCAGCTCATCTTACCTTCAGGGCATGCGCCCGAAACGCAAGGGGCGCCCGCGTCGGCGAAGATGAACGGCGCCGTGGGACGGGCGAGCTCGAGCATGCGGTGCGCCATGTCGCGGATTTCCCACTGGGCGCGGTTGCAGCAGCGCAGCTTGAAGAAATGCAGCAGCTCGCGAACGTTCATGGTGATGACGATCTTGCTCTCCGCAGCGTTCGGCAACAGGTAGCGGGCGTCCTCGGCAGGCACGCCCGCGCCGAGCAGCTTCTCGTACGCGCTGACGGCGGCGGCGATGGCCTCGTCGAAGAGGGCCTTCCGCTCGGGATCGGAGGCGATGGTGTCGGGCGTGACCACGTCGACGCCGTCCTTGAACTTCACGTAGCGCTGACTTTGCTGGTTGAAGCTCGCGATGCGGTGACGCACGAGCTGGTGGGTGAGCGCGCGGGAGACGCCATCGACAGCGAAGGTATAGCTCGCGTGCTCGAGCGTGGAGAAGTGCCCACTCTCCATGATGGTCGTAAGCACGCTGCGAATGCGCTCCTCGGGCATCGTTTCCATAAGCTCGGCCGCACCAACCGGCGCATAGCACAGCCGCGCCGCAGTGGCGATCGCGCGCTCGGGGTCGGGCGTATGATACAAAAGCTCAACATGCATAGAGAGCTCCCCCTCTTCCTTGGTATCGTTCACGATTCCTCGTTTCCCGATGGCGGCAACCCGCAGTTTTTAGGGCCGTCTTCGCCCACCATCGGCTATTGTCCGCTAACATGATAGGCAAACGCGCGCATCGGGTCGCCTCCGATTCGCCCCAATGCGAAAATCTCCCCGAGAAAGGCAGCTTCCCATGACAGAGAGCTTCACCCCCCTGCTCACCACCACCGACTGGAACGCTGAATGGATGCAGCTGCAAAAAGCGCGGCGCCACCGCGACAGCGCGGTCTACTGGAACGAGCGCGCGAAGACCTTCACGTCCAAAGACTATCCCAATCCCTACGTGAACTCGTTTCTTGAGCGCGCAGGAGTCGCTCCCGAGGAAAGCGTGTTCGACATGGGCTGCGGGACAGGTGCTCTCGCCCTGCCGCTCGGGGAAGCGGGGCATGCCGTCACGGCCGCTGACTTCTCGGAAGGGATGCTTTCCATCCTTCGCGGGGAACTTGAGGCACGTGGTATAAAAAGCGTGCATTGCGAGCAGATGAGCTGGGAAGATGACTGGGAGGAGCACGGCATTACCCCGAAGTCTCACGACGTGTGCACCGCATCGCGCTCGATCGCCGTCGACGACATGCGCGCCGCGCTCTTAAAGCTCACCATGGTCGCCCGTCGCCGCGTGTGCATCACGCTGCCGACCGGCGCCTCCCCACGAACCGACGACCACGTGATCGAGGCGCTCGGCCTCGCCTCGCGCGTCGGCCGCGATCACCTCTACGCCGTGAACATCCTCTCGAGCATGGGATTCGAGCCCGAACTGACCTATATCAAGAGCTCCCGGCACGACACGTTCGAGACCTTCGACGACGCGCTGCACAAGTACGATGACATGGTGCGCAAAGCGTGCGCCCTCCTGCCCGAAACGCGCACGCAGATCGCGCTCTCGAAGCTCAAGCCCTGGCTCGAGACGCAAATCGTCGAGAACGAAGACGCTGGCAAGCCTGGAGAGAAAGAAATTCCGCAAGGAGCGCTTCGCCTTCGCGAGCCGAGAACCATCACCTGGGCTTTCATTGCCTGGAACGTCGATTAGACAGCTTGACAAGCACGGTTGTGCGCTCTGGGAGCATTGCCTATACTTGACGGGAGCAACCCCCCTATGCGGGGAATGACCGATACGAACAGCGAACGGGGAACTATGCGCATTTCAGCACGAAACGTCTTGAAGGGCACGATCACCGACGTCGAGATCGGCGCCGTGAGCGGAGTCGTCTCGATCAAGGTCGGCGAGACGGCCCTTACCTCTGTCATCACCATGGAGGCCATTCATGATCTCGGCCTTGAGAAGGGCATGCCGGCATACGCCGTCATAAAGGCAAGCCACGTCATGTTCGCGCGCGGAGACGAGCCCCTTGACAACCTGTCGGCCCGAAACCAGCTCGTCGGCACCGTGACCACGGTTCGCCCGGGAAAGACAGACGGGCGCGTGTCCCTCACGCTGGCAGACGGCAATATCATCACCGGCTCGGTCTTCAACGACATGATTGGGGAGCTCGGCCTGGAAGTCGGCAACAAGGCGATCGCCATCGTGAAGTCCACCGACCTCATGATCGGCGTCGACTAACGCTGGTGACCCTGCCCTGTAGTCAGCGGCAAATTCCAGCCCCGCGGCCTGCTTCTTTTTGTGGCTCGCCCTTGCGGCTGGCTC
>USJN01000278.1 GCA_900554945.1 uncultured Coriobacteriaceae bacterium
TGCGCATAATTGCTATTGCTCGGCGCTTCAAAACCAGGACGGGGCACGTTTCTAGGACTCCGGCCATCTGGGGAAATAACCGGAATCCCGGGAACGTGCCCCGTCCTCGAGAGGGGAGAAGGATATATCAACAGGTTGGAAGGGCACCGGGTCTTCCCCGGCGCCCTCCTCACGCTGCTCGCAACATCGTCGCGAGCAGCGCTTCGAGCTTGCTCTAGTCTTGGTCGCCCTGGGTCAGCTCGACGCTTTCCTGATAGCTCAGCCAGCCGTCGGGCACCACTGCGTCGGCGTGGCATTGCGTGCAGTACATGACGCTCGCACGATGCGCTTTATGGCAAGTGGAGCACTCCTGTACACCATGCTGATTTGCATGGGGGTTGATCTCGCCCATCCATGCGGTCTTCTTGATCAAGTCGTCGCGCGAGAAGTTATGGCAGCTCTGGTTGGTGCAGAACTCGTTGCCGCTGACGCCATTGAGCTCCGATGTCAGATCGGTTATGCTGCGCTCCTCCAAGGGGTAATCGTAGTTGCCGGAAACCCATTCAATGCCTTCGTTCATCTGCTGGGAAAGTGTCGGCGTGTGGCAATCGAGGCACGTTTTGCCCGCCGCGGCATGCACAGGTGCAAGCATACTGCGCGAGTCCTCGACCTCATTTCCCCACTTGTCCGTGGTCTCGGTATCAAGCTGAGCCTCGTAGGTGTCAACGTAGGAACTCATAGGGGTATGGCAGATGGTTCCGCAGAAACTTGGCTGCTCATGCCATTTAACGGCACCGACAATAGCGATGACCAGCACGAGGGCGACAGTGGCCAGCGTGATCGTGCGGCGCCTGCTCCACGTTGCCTTTTTACGGGAAGGCTCCTCGGCGGATACGGTTTCTCGGGAAGCTTCTTGAGCGGCTTTCCCTACCGACTCGTTCTCAGAAAGAGGGGTTGTGTTTTCTATTTCCGTTGTCATTCAACGTGCCCTTTCCCTAGCGCGCTTCCTGCAAACCAAGGATGTTGCGGACCGCGATGCGGCTGAACACGATGCACTCGGCCAAGTTTCCGCCGCCGTTGTACATGTTGCACCAAACGCTGCCGAACTCGCCCGAGCTGTAGAGGCCGGGGATGACCTCGCCGTTGAGGTCGAGAATTTGGGAATGCTCGTTGCGGCGCGGGCCGCCATCGGTGTTCAAAAGCGTTGCCGAGCAGTGGCATGCATGGAACGGGGCGGTCTTAATCGGGGTCAGCGTCCAGTCGGGGCGGAAGAAGGCGGGGTCGTATCCGTCTTCGCAGTAGCGGTTCCAGATATCGACGGTCTTGACCAGCTCGTCTTTGTAGATGCCGGTTTTTTCGGCAAGTTCCTCGATCGAGTTCGCCACGAACCCGAAGCCATCGCCGGAGGGGTCGAAATTGGTGGCGTTGGGGTCGGCCATCATCTGCTCATAGCCGTTCTGGTCCAGAATATACCAGGTCTCCTTGGGCATTGGCAGGTGCGGCCATTCGCCGCCGAACTGCATATGGCCGTGACGGCTGCCCACGTTGATGTCGAGAGGTTGGCTGTCGATGATGTTCCAGTCATGCTCGTGGTCGGAGTCCCAGTCCATGAAGAAGCGGCGTCCGTTCGGGGCGACGGTGATGCCGTAGCGCTTTGGGGTGCGCATGGTGACCTTCTCCCCCTCGATGGGAGAGGCGCTGGTCCAGAATCCGGCGGCGCTGTTCATGTGCCACATGTCCGCGCCGATTCGGGAGCAGATGTAGTGGCCGTCGCCGGTGTTCATGCGTCCGGCGATGCAGCGGGCGGTAGTGGCGCTCAGGTAGTCGCCGCGCATTTGGGGGTTGTTCTCGAAGCCGCCGCAGGTCATGACGACGCCTTTGTTCGCCTTGATGTAGTAATTCTTCCCGCCATGCTCGTAGACGCCGCCCAAGATGGTCTTCGACGAGGGATCTTGAACCAGGGCGACAAGAGGCGAGCTGAGCTTGTGCTCCACCGCATCGGGATACTTCTCGACGACGGAGTGGACGAGCTTGATCACGTGGTCGTACTCTTCGCCGTGGAACCACATGACGCCCAGGCTGTAGCCATGGGGAAGCTCGGCGTATTCGGGATAGCACGTTGCACCCGAGCCCTTCTCGAAGTGCTCCTCGAACGTCGCATCCTCTGCATTGAAGTTGGGGAGGTTCTCGACCCACGTGCGGTTCTCGTGAATGCCCTTGGCGAAAGCGTCGAGCACGGCGTCGGGGGTGTTGTCCATCTCGCCGCGGAGCTCGTAGAGGTACTGGCGGAAGTCCTCGGCATGCTCGTCGGTCGTCCAGAGAACGCGGCCGGCCGAAAACGGGCTGTTGCCGTCTCCCAGGGTAAGTTCGCCCTTCTCCAGCAGCACGCATTTCGCGCCCTCGCCCTCGAGGGCTACGGTTGCGGCCGCTGCCATGCCCGCCAAACCGCCGCCCACGACGAGGATATCGGTCTCTTCGTCCCAATTGATGTCGCTTACCGACTGCGCCGAGTCGTTCGCGTTCGCTGCGGAGCCCTTAGCGGAGCAGCCTCCCAAAGCGGTTGCTGCCATTCCCGCGACGAACGCGGCGCCCGCAGCCTTGATGAACTGCCTGCGCGAGCTTGTCAGATTCAAATCGCTTCCCATTGTCACCCTTCTTTCGGTCTTTTCTTCCAACGAAGCCTCACATCAAAGAGAGGACGAAGCTTCGCTTGGAGGGGTCGAAGCTTCGTCGGAGTTTGAAGCTTCGAGGGGGACGAAGCTTCAGTGGCCTCACTGTAGCGTCCGAATCATGGCGCGCGCGACCCCCGAAGGACGCGATTTTGCAGTTTTCGAAGATGACCCGAAGTGGGGGGCCTTATATTTTCGCAGGTCATAGTTT
>USJN01000279.1 GCA_900554945.1 uncultured Coriobacteriaceae bacterium
GACGTCGCCATCAAGAGCGCACGCTTCGCTACGGGGCGCAAGAAAATTGTCTCCGTCATCAAGGCCTATCACGGGCATACCGGCCTGTCTATCGCAACTGGCGACGACCGCTTCCTGAAGATGTTCAACTGCAGCCGCCCCGATGAGTTCGCGCACGTCCCCTTCAACGACATCGACGCCATGGAGCGCGCCCTTTCGGGCGACGACGTGGCCGCGGTCATCATGGAGACCATACCCGCGACCTACGGTTTCCCCATGCCGGCGCCCGGCTACCTCGCCCAGGTCAAGGCGCTGTGCGAAAAGCACGGCGCGCTCTACATCGCCGATGAGGTGCAGACGGGACTCGGGCGAACGGTTGACTTCTGGTGCTTCGAGCATCACGGGATCACCCCCGACATCGTGGTGACGTCGAAAGGGCTCTCCGGCGGCATCTACCCGATTTCCGCGACCATCTTAAACGAGCGCGCCGCGAAATGGCTCTACGAGGACGGGTTCGCGCACATGGCGACCTTCGGCGGGTCCGACCTGGGATGCGCCGTCGCCCTTAAAACCATCGAGATCACCCGCCGGGCAGAGACGGTTGAGCACGTCAAGGCGCTCAACGCGCTCTATTCCAAGAGATTCGCCGAGCTGCTCGAGAAACACCCGTCGCTGATCGAGGTCCGCCACGACGGCACCATCGCGGGACTGAAATTCCAAGGAGAAGACGAGCCCGCCGTGAGGTTCTGCAAGCTCCTGTACGACCGCGGCGTATGGGCAATCTTCTCGACCCTCGACAAAACCGTCCTGCAGTTCAAATCGGGACTCCTTCTCCCCTTCGACCAGGCGAACTTCGTTCTCGACGCCATCGACGACGCCCTGTGCGTCCTCGATGGGGAAATCGAGAAGGACGTCAGCGCCGATTGGGCTCACGAGATGAAGCTGGCGGGGTGATCGCAATGGCACAGCTGAGCGAAACCCACGCAAACCCCGACCTGTCCTGGACGAGCTACACGCGAGAGGCGCTTTCCCACTGGGGCTTGGAGAATGCCGCGGTGAGGCAGCTCTCCCTTTCCGAAAACGCAACGTACCTGGTCGAATACTCGGCAGACTCGAATGAAGAAGCGGATCCCCAGCGGTTCGTGCTGAGGCTTCACCGGCCGGGTTATCGCGAAAAGAAGCTAATCGAAAGTGAGCTCGCCTGGATAGATGCGCTCGCCGACGAGGGGGCGGTTCGCGTTGCGAGGGCGTATCCGACCTTCCAGGGCGACAAGCTCTGCTCGTTCACCAACCCCGACGGCGCCGAGCAATACGCCGTGCTCTTCGAGTTTCTCGATGGGAAGGAACCTTCTGAAAACGGCCTCGCTTCCTCGATGGAGAGAATCGGCCGCGTGGCAGCTTCCCTTCACGCGAGTTCCCTCTCGTGGCGCCGTCCCGAATGGTTCGAGCGAATCGTGTGGGACGAGGACCGCATCGTGGGCTCGAAATCCGACTTCGGAGACTGGCGGGACACCCCCGAGGTAACGCCAGATCTCAGGGGAATACTCGAAGCCGCCGAGGCCAAGATGCTTCGCGAGATGGCGGAATACGGGAAAACGGCCGACAACTTCGGGCTCGTCCATACCGACCTGCGCTCATCCAACCTCCTCATAGGGGAAGACGGCGCGGTCAAAGTCATCGATTTCGACGACTGCGGGGAGGGGTGGTTCCTCTTCGACATGGCGTGCTCGTTCTCCTTCGAAGAGTCGTCTCCCGATATCGAGGCTATGGTTCTCGCCTATCTGCGCGGCTACCGGTCGGCGGGAGGCGTCGTTTTTGACAGCGAGCTTGCCTACCTTCCGGCGATGCTCATCGCGCGGCGGCTCATGCTGGTCGCTTGGGTCGAAAAGCGCAAGGAGACCATTTGGGCGGGGCTGATTCGAGACCGCTACGTCGCCGAATCGCGGGAAATCGCGCTTGCTTACCTGCATGACGAGTACCTCCCGCGCGTCCTCGAAATGGCTCGCGGGGCGAATCCCCTTTCCAACGTGGCTTAAAGGAGGTACCTGATGCCGGGCTGGGCGACGAGGAAAACCGCCGAGGAAATCCGCCGTTTGGTGCGGCTCGGCAAAGCGCGCGAAGGGGGCCAGCTCCCCTCCGAGCGGGATTTGGCGAACGCTTTGCAGGTTTCCCGGGCGACCGTGCGCGCCGCGCTTCGAATCCTTCGCGACGAAGGCGAGATCGAGACGCGCAGCGGACGCGGCAGCGGGACCTTCGTGAGCAAGTCGAACCCCTACTGGTGCCTCTACTCGCGAGCAGAGGACGCAGCCGCGCGGCCCGCAGTTCCGCATCCGATGGGCATCCCCCAAGGAGTGGATGAATCCATCGCACTCGGGGGATGCGAGACCGAGAGCACAGTGCTTGAAGCGCGGCGCGTCAGGGCAGACGACGACATCGCCCGCTGCCTTGAGCTTCCCGAAGGCTCGGACGTTCTGCAGCTCCGCCGCTTGCGGAAAGCGGACGGCGAAGGCATCGTCCTCGAGTGCGCATACCTCCCCTGCGAGAAATTCCAGGGGATTTTGGAGAAGGACCTTACCCAGTCGCTGTACGGGCTGATGAAAGGCGAGTTCGGCGTGAAGATCACGCGGATTTCGGAGGTGCTCGAGGTGGTGCTCGCCTCGGGGGCCGACACTGAGGCTCTTGGGGTCATCGACGGCGCACCCCTCATGAAGTCCGCGTCGACGGCGTTCGACGAAAGCGGCAAACCGATTGAGCACTCCCGCGACCTGTATCGCGCGGACCGAATCAAATTCATCGTCGAGAACGATTTCGAATAGAAACCTGTCATCACATTACGAAAGGAGCGTTGGCATCATGGAAACCCAATCTTCCCCTC
>USJN01000280.1 GCA_900554945.1 uncultured Coriobacteriaceae bacterium
CAGGCGGAATGCAATGCCAAAGCGGTCGCGCAAAGGACCGGTGAGCAGGCCCGTTCGCGTCGTCGCACCGATGAGCGTGAAGTGGGGCAGATCGAGGCGAATCGATCGCGCGGCCGGCCCCTTTCCCACCACGATATCGAGCGCGAAATCCTCGAGCGCGGGATAGAGCACTTCCTCGACCATGCGGTTCAGGCGATGAATCTCGTCAATGAAGAGAACATCGCCCTCTTCGAGGTTCGTGAGAATCGCAGCCAAGTCGCCCGTTCGCTCAATAGCCGGCCCGCTCGTCGTGCGGATGTTTGCACCGAGCTCGTTGGCGACCACCGTGGCAAGCGTGGTCTTGCCAAGCCCCGGAGGCCCGGAAAACAGGATGTGGTCGGCGCATTCCTTACGCTGCTGCGCCGCCTCGATAAGGATAGCGAGCGACTCCTTCACCTTGGTTTGCCCCAGGTAATCGCAGAGCTTCTTCGGGCGCAGGCTGCGGTCGAGCGCGAGATCGTCCTCTTGCAAGTTGGGCGCCACCGCGCGATCGCTTGCAGACGGGAACACTCCACCCTGCACCGCAGTTGCCGCCTCGAAGACCATTCCCTCTATTTGAACACCGTCCGCCATTGCGTCCTTTTCATCTAATGAGCCGTACCCAGTCGCTTAAGGGCATATTGTAACAGCGCTGCCTCGGTCGCACCCTCGGGAGCCCCCTTCAACGCCAATTCTGCCTCCTGCGAGGTGAATCCCATGGAGAGAAGCGCTTCGGCTGCGCCTTTCAGCCTGTCATCGAGAATCGTTTGCGTGGAAGGCTCGGAGAGCAGGCTTTCGAAGCTCGCATCGAAGGAGCCTTTCAGCTCGAGGATAATGCGCGATGCGCTCTTCTTGCCCACGCCTGGGATCTTCTGCACGAGAGCGACATCCTGCGCAGCGACAGCGTCCGCCAGCGCGCGCGGGGAAAACGTGGAAAGCGCCGCCAGCGCGACCTTCGGCCCGACTCCGGTCACGCCGATTAGACGCTCGAAAGTGGCCTTCTCCTCTTCAGAGAGGAATCCGTAAAGCGCGATGCCTGCATCGCTCACCTGCAGATACGTGAGCACCGTGACGGCGCCGCCGGATTCCGGCAGCTTAGAGAGCGCCGTTGCCGACATGAAGACAGCGTATCCCACGCCATTCACGTCAATATAGGCGACTTGCGGCGTTTTGCCAGCGAGCTTTCCCTTGAGAAACGCGATCATACTTGCTCCTTACTTCGCAAGTCCGCCGAAGCCTTCGTGGGTGGTGTAGCAGATGGCGGCGGCCAACGCATCGGCGGCATGGTCGGGACTTGGCACCGAATCGAGCGAGAGCAGCTGGCTTACCATGTACTGCACCTGTTCCTTGTCGGCAGAGCCCGTGCCCACCACCGCAAGTTTAATCTGGCGAGGAGTGAATTCCCCCACGCTGAGATTCCCTTCCGCGCAGGCGACGAGTGCCGCACCGCGCGCCTGGCCCGTTGCGAACGCCGCAGTGATGTTCTGCCCGAACCACACCGTTTCGATTCCCACGCACGTGGGTTTGAAGCGATCGATCACCGCGCCGATCTGCTCGTGGATCTTGCGAAGACGCAAGGAGAGCTCGACCTGCGCGGGCGACGATACGCAACCGTATGCGATGCACGAGAGCTTGGCGCCGCGCTGCGACACGATTCCCCAGCCCGTGTTCGCCAGGCCTGGGTCAATCCCGAGTATGATGCGCTCGCGCGTTGCCACTGTGCTCCCTTGCATTCCCAAACGTTTGTTCGATATTGTATCATACCGATTCGAGATGCGAACATCCTTTCGCGTTTTCCTTCGCAAGAAACGCAAAAGGCGGCCCCTTCCGGAGCCGCCTTACAATTCCATTCCCAAAGCCGGAAAGCCTCCCCGCCCCGCTCGACGCTTCGCGCGAGCAGGGCGCACCCACTCGGGCGCCTAGATGGGGAAAGAATAGTCCACAGGACTATTCTTCTTCCAAAGCCTCGGCAATCTCGTCGGTGATGTCCATCGTGTGATAGACGTTCTGGAGGTCCTCCAGCTCTTCGAGGCGATCGATGAGGCGCATGACCTTCTTGGCGTCCGCCACGGACACCTCAGTCGGCGTGGACGGAATCATGGTGAGCTCGGCGCCCTTCACCTGAACACCCTGCTCCTCGAGAGCCTTCTTCACGGCCATGAGGTCGGACGGCGAGGTGTAGACGATCCACTCCTCGTCGGCATCCTCGTAGTCGTCTCCGCCAGCCTCGGCGACGGCCATCATGAACTCGTCCTCGTCAGCGGCAGCACCGTTCGGGCCGATGGGGTTCTTCTTGTCGCCGGTCTCGATTTCCTTGGCGACCATAATCTGGCCCTTGCGCTCAAACTGGAACGACACGGAACCGGAAGTGCCGAGCGAGCCGCCCGCATGGGTGAACGCGCTGCGCACGTCGGCCGCGGTGCGGTTGCGGTTGTCGGTCAAAGCCTCGCAAAAGATAGCGACGCCAGCCGGGCCGTAGCCTTCATACTGAACGGTTTCGTAGTTCGCGGCGTCCTTGCCGGAACCGAAAGCCTTGTCGATAGCGGTCTTGATCTTGTCCTTCGGCAGGGAGTAGCCCTTCGCCTTTTCGATAGCAGCGGCGAGCGACGCGTTGTTCTCGGGGTTCGGGTCGCCACCTTCCTTCGCAGCAACAGTGATGTTACGGGAAAGCTTGGAGAACAAAGCAGAGCGCTTAGCGTCCTGGGCAGCCTTGCGGTGCTTCGTTGTAGCCCATTTTGAGTGACCTGACATATACGTCCCTTCCGATAATGCAAATACCAGCCGCATAGTTTAGCACAGAGGACAAGCTACACAAATACCCCACGCCCCAC
>USJN01000281.1 GCA_900554945.1 uncultured Coriobacteriaceae bacterium
CAGGTCGGAAGCGGTGCGCACGGTGAACCCGTGCACGGTTTCACAGGGGGTAAGTTCCATAGGACGTCTTTCTCGGAAGGGCTTCTCGTTCGCCTCCTATTGTCGCACAACGCGTCCTGCCGCCTGGGGGCAACGTGGATATATCGCAGGGAAGACGCAATGGCTTGGGCCAATCATCTATAATCGTGCGAAGACGACGGAAAGGATAAGGCCGTGACTGGAGACGCCCAAAAATTCTCGCATATCAGCGTTGCGTCCGACGACGAGGACGATGTTGTGATCGAAGCGGGCGCTCCCCGCTCCCGCAGCTATAGGGAAGGCGAGCCTGCAGCGCAGCCAGCAGGAGATGAGGCGACGAGCGCGGCGAACAAGACGGCCGCGGCCGACGGTGGGGAAGGCCCAAGCGAGTCCCCGTCGCGAGCTTCCACCCCTGCTCCCGAGCGTGCCGCGAAGGCTGACAAGCCTGCTCGCAAGGCGTCCGCCCCTGCTCGCAAAGGTTACGAGGAGACGACGCTTGAAGACCTCGAGGGCACCAAGATGTCCGGCATGCAGAAGGGCATCATCGCGGTGGCCCTGATAGGAATCGTCGCATTCATCGTGTACTACGTGGCGTTCATGGGCTAGAAGGGCCTGTGACCTGCGAAGAGATTGAAAGGTATCGCAATGCCGAAACACACTGGAAAAGCAACAGAAGGCAGAGACGATCAGGCGATGCGCAAAGGCGAGGAAGATCGCTCGAACGACATCGGATTGACCCAGGCGTTCGCGCCCATAGGCGATGACGGCTGGTCGGAAGGGGGCCGGCGCGCCTACTCCGGCGAGGAGGGCGAGATAGCCTTCGAGGAAGACGCCTTCGCGGACGATAGGCCGGGGAGGACAGACCGCTTCGCCCCGATCGCGGGCGACGACGCCTACGCAGCCGATGAGTGGGACGCGCAGGACGGCTCCTCCGATGAGGGTGCACCGCTTGACGCGGATGACGCCTTCGCCGCAGGTGAGTCGCGCGGCGCTTCCCAGGGAGCGCATGCGGGCGGCTTCAGCTACAAAGGCGACGACGAGGACGAGTACCCCGACGCGCTCGAGAGCCTCGAGCCTGTGGTCGAGCCCTCGGCGTTCGACCCCGATGTTCCCGCCGACCCCGCTCCCGCACGTGGGCGCCACTCCTCCGCCGCGAAGGAGGAAATCCCCTCCTACATGCGCAAATCTCGCCGCATGCGCCGCATTCTCATCGTGGTCGTGGTACTGCTCGTGCTTCTGCTTGCAGCCGGCGGGTACTTTGCCGTCCGCCTGTTCCAAACCGCGCAGACGGCCGCCTACCAGCAGACCCAGCAGCAGCAATCGAACCAGGATACGAGCTCGCTGCAGGCGGGAAGCGAAGGTAACGACGCCACGTCGACCGTGAAGAAGACGAGCGCGCCGAACTTGACCGAGCTTTTGGGCTGCACGCAAGACGATGCGCTCGCCAAGGTTGGGCGCGGCGCTCAGGTTACCGTGTCGAACGAGGTCAACGAGGAGGGCAACCCCATCAAGACCGAAGTTCGCGTGGCCTTGACCGACGAGCCTGCCGACACGCGCACGGGCACGCCGACGCTGTATCTGGGCCTCGACGAGGACGGGGCGGTCGTTCAGGCGGGCTATTCCGCCGGCACGGCGTCGCTCGGCTACGGCACGCTCTCGTTCTCGGACGCGGTGAAAAACGAGTCGATTATCGAGAAGACGCTTCAGGAGGCGGGCATATCCGTTCCTGCGGGCACGGTGTCGCTTCCGGCCGACAAGACGGAGTATTCCACCTACGCGTCGGACGGAACCACGCTGGTGAAGGAATATTGCCCGTTCTCGGGTGACATCGATATCAACGGCGTCTCCCATACGTGGTCGGCAGTCCTTTCTTATGACTACTCGGTGGCGAACGCCTCAGGCAACCTCGCCGACACGATCCGCATCATTTATGTGTATATCAATGCATAAATAGCAAATGAGCCCTTGCGTTTGCCGCGCGAGGGCTCTATACTGTAACGGCTGTATTCAAGCGAGGGCGAAAGCTCTCCACCTGTTTCGGCGCTTCGGCTGCTGATGGGTCGCTTCAATAACGTGCCTTGCGCACATCCTTTGAATTGCGAAACCCGCGGCCGTGCCTGCGGGTTTTTTGTTGCGCACAAGCGCAAGAGGAAGGAAGGTGAGCGCGATAGCTGCTCAGGAGCCACGGCTCAATGACGAGATCACTGCACGTGAATGCCGTCTGATCGGCTTTGACGGAGCGCAGCTGGGAATCTACACGGTGGCGCAAGCTCAGCGCGTCGCGGATGACCAGAATCTCGACCTGGTCGAGATCGCCCCGAACGCCGAGCCGCCGGTCTGCCGCATCATGGACTATGGAAAGTTCAAGTACGACCAGGCCATCAAGGCAAAGCAGGCTCGCAAGAACCAGAGCAAGATCGAGACCAAGGAAATGAAGTTCCGCCCGAAGATCGACGTGGGCGACTACACCACCAAGAAGAAGCACGTGCTTCGCTTCTTGGACGCGGGGAACAAGGTGAAGATCACCATCATGTTCCGCGGTCGCGAAATGGCTCACCCCGAACAGGGTCTTTCCATTCTCGAGCGTTTGGCTGACGACCTCAAAGACGTTGCAGTCGTCGAGAACCAGCCCAAGATGGAAGGGCGCAACATGCACATGCTCATCGCTCCTTTGCCCGGTGCGGCGAAGAAGAAAAAAGAGACCAACAAGAAAGCAGAAGGAAAGGACGAATAATGCCTAAGATGAAAACCCACCGCGGTACCGCCAAGCGTTTCCGCGTCACCGGTTCCGGCAAGATCATGCGTGCGAAGGCTTTCAAG
>USJN01000282.1 GCA_900554945.1 uncultured Coriobacteriaceae bacterium
CAGGTGGTCATCGGGAACAAGGTGTCGCGTTTGCCACTTGGCTGGTTTAAGGCGGATAGTGCCGGAAGGCTTTCGCGCATGGTTACGCAGGAAATGATCTCGACCGGACAGGCCGCTGCTCTTTATGTTGGCCAGCTTATAAAAAACGCTGCCGCCGCAATCGTGTTCTGTGCTGCCGTGTGGCTTTGGAGCTGGCAAATTGGAATCATGCTGACGCTTTCCATCCCAATCCTTTTCCTTCTTCTGCGCGTTTCACAGGCATGCGTCGGAAAAGGAAACGGGTTAGAGGATTCCGCCGAGCGGGACATCGCCGCGAGGATAGTCGAGTTCGCACGATGCCAGGGAGCCCTGCGCGCCTGCCGTGCGGGTGCCGACTATGCGGAGCTTGAGGATAGTTTCGTAGAAGGCAGAAAGCGGTCGGTCCGCGGCCTGTGGTGGAGCGCCCTCGGCGAAATCCTTTCCGGGGCGAGCGTGCAGATGCTCGTTGTGAGCATGATCATCGCGGTGAGCTACTTGGGTGCAAGCGGAAGCATCGGGGCGCTTGAAACAGTGGTCATGATCGGCGTCGCACTAAGGTTCACCACGCTCCTCAACGAGATCGCCTCAGCCCTATTCGGGATGGAGGACCGTCGGGCAATGCTCGACGGCATGGACGAGGTCGTCGAAGCGGCCGAGCTGCCGGTTGTGGACGCGTCGAAAGCTTGTCCGACCGACGCAAGCGTCCGGATGGGAGAGGTTCGCTTTTCCTACGTGAAGGAGAAGCCAATCCTTCGTGGAGTCGACCTCGACGTTCCGGAAGGCAGTATGGTCGCCATTGTAGGCCCGTCTGGTTGCGGCAAGACAACTATGCTCAAGCTAATCGCGCGTTTTTACGACGTCGACGATGGAGCGGTCAGGATCGGCGGCGTAGACGTCCGCGATATGACGACAGAGGATCTTTTCGCTCGGGTGTCTTTCGTTTTCCAGGACGTCTATCTCTTTAACGACACGCTGCGAAACAACGTCCTTATGGCGAACCCGGATGCTTCGGAGGAGCAGCTTCGCGCGGTCGCTGACCTTGCCGGGGTGACGGAGGTCGTCGAGCGCCTTCCTGAGGGCTGGGAGACGCTGTGCGGCGAAGGGGGTCGCTCGCTTTCCGGCGGCGAGCGGCAGCGCGTTTCCATAGCCCGCGCGCTTCTCAAGCAAGCCCCCATCGTGCTCCTGGACGAGGCGACGTCGGCTCTCGATGCGGAAAACGAGAAGAACGTCGTTCGCTCAATAGAGACGCTCAAACGGCGCTCCACGCTCATCGTGGTCGCGCACAAGCTCGAAACCGTGCGCATGGCGGACAAGATCGTGGTCATGGATAGCTCGGGCAAGGTTGCGGAGACAGGGACGCACAACGAGCTGATCGCCCTCGAAGGAGAATACAAAGACTTCTGGGACAAGCGCAACGCGAGCTCCCAGTGGCAATTGGTCTAGCAAACAGAGCAAAAGGAGGCTCACATGAAACTGAAGGACATCGCGACAATAGCGGTACTGGGAGTGATCGGATTCGCCCTCGGGATGGGCGTCGGCATGATAACAGGCATGTTCGGCGCGCTTTCCATGTACGTCTCGGCGGGATTCGCGGCCTTCTTCGTCGGTCCCGTTTACACCATCATGGCGCGCAAGGTGCAAAAACGGGGGACGGCCTTCTGCTTCTGGTTGATCTACGGCGTGCTCTACGCGATCATGGGCTTCGCCGTCGCGACGCCCCTGTGCCTGATCGCGGGCATCGTCGCAGAGATCATCGCCGGCGACTACGGAAACAAGAAGAGGGTGTGGCTGTCGTTTTCGGCATCGATGTTCATCTACTCGATGCACATGATAGTGTTCGTGCTCGTTCTGGGATCCGATGGGCTGGCGACTTTCGTCGAGAGCATCTCGCTTGAACAGGCGCAGCAGATGGTGGCGATGTACACGGTCGATATGATGGTCATCTGCGTGCTGATCAATATTGTGACCGAGCTTCTGGCCGGGCGTTTCGGAATGTTCATCAACGACAAGTTCTTCGAAAAGGGCGCGAAGGAAAGCAGGCTGGGTTGATGGGGCGAACGGGTCTGCTCGACAGCGGGCGCGAGGGGCATCTGCACCCGCTGATGCTCTTCGCGCTGACGCTTCTGGCGCTCATCCAAGCGTTTCTCGCCAATCAGCTGGTATATGCCCTCGTTCTGGCGCTGTCGTTTCTCGTCCTTTTGGACGTCTCGCCGGCGTCCTTCTTGAGGCAGCTCGCGCTCTTTGCGGTGGCATGCGGGGTCGTGCAGCTGATCCTGCATGTCGACATCGGCTATGTCACGAGCATCTTCCTGGGCGTGGCGGTTTTGGTGGTGAGGGTCTTCCCCGTCGTCAACATCGGTTGCGCCCTCATGATGACGAGCTCCTCGAAGCTTCTGGCGAGCATGCGCAAGCTGCACGTTCCGAACAGAGCCGCAGTCGGCGCAGTCATAGGGTTGCGCTTCCTCGACGAGATGGGCGATCGCGTGAAGGAGATAAAGCGCGGGATGCGGGTTCGCGGGCTGCGCCCGAGCCCGCTTCGTCCCGTGCACGCCTTCGAGCTCTACTTCGTTCCCCTTGTGTACAAGTGCCTGCACGTGAGCGAGACGCTCGTCTCCTCCGTGATTTCGAAAGGAATCGAAGCGGACTGCGAAAAGACGAGCTACCGAAGTCTCTCCTTCGGTCTGCTTGACGGAGCCGCCTTGGGCGTCGGAGTCGTTCTTTTGGGGGTCGCGGTATGGATGTGATTGACGTCGACATTCGGTCTTTCTCATACAAGGGAGAAGATCTCGCGGCATTGAAGAACGTG